>JAGARS010000211.1 GCA_017622155.1 Peptococcaceae bacterium | reverse complement strand
TGGTTTTTCTTTTTATGCATCCTTTTATACAATACCTCTGATTTCAGAAATATTAGAAATATTGTTTTCTTCACAGTAGCGTTCCATACCCGCAATAATATCCAGCGCTTTATCAGGCTTCATGAAGGTAGCTGTACCTACCTGAATCACTGTCGCACCGGCCATGATAAACTCAATGGCATCCTGCCAGGTAGTAATGCCGCCTAAACCCATTACCGGAATATTTACCGCATGACTAACCTGATGCACCATTCGCAGAGCAATTGGTTTAATTGCCGGGCCGGACAGCCCTGCATAACCATTGTTGAATACCGGCTTGCGCTTATTGATATCGATAGCCATACCCAAGAAGGTATTCACTAATGAAATCCCCTCTGCGCCCTCTGCTTCGCATGCTTTCGCCAAGTCTACAATATTTTCTGCATTCGGAGACAGCTTAATCACCAGTTTGTGCTTGCACACTTTACGAATGGTACGCACTACTTCACTGGCTAAATCGGTTTTTACACCGAAATTCATACCGCCCTGTTTTACATTTGGGCAGGAAATATTGAGTTCTAAAATATCCAAATGCACATCATTCAAACGTTCCACAGCCTGTACATAATCTTCAATACTGTGACCGCCTACATTCACTACATTGACCAAATCCAGACCATTCACCCAGTCCAGGTCTTTTGCAATAAACCCTTCTACACCCGGGTTTTCAAGACCAACACTGTTCATAATCCCGGAAGGAGTTTCCCAAATGCGAATACCTTCATTGCCGCTGCGCGGATTTAATGTAAGCCCTTTGGAAGAAATGCCGCCAAGCTTCTCAATATCAAACAGCTCTGCATATTCACGGCCAAATCCGAAAGTGCCGGAAGCCATTACCACAGGATTTTTGAATGGTACACCTGCAAATTCTACCTGTAATCTACTGCTCATCTGCAAATACCTCCTCTGCCTTGAATACCGGCCCATCTTTGCATACTTTCTTATTGCCGCCGCTTGTTTTGCAGCTGCATACCAGACACGCACCTACACCGCAGCCCATACGATTTTCCATAGATACATACAGCTGCGCATCGGTATCTTTTACTTTGTTGTACAATACTTTCATCATAATTTCCGGACCGCAAGTCAAGATATAATCATATTCAGCCGGATTGATATCATCAGTAACATAACCGCCAATATTAATAATCAGCTTGTCACACACTGCTTCGTACTGTTCTTTTAATAACGGCTCACTCTGAAACCCTAAATACATATCTACCTGATTGCCGGCAGCTTTCAATACTTTTGCTGTGAGGTGCAGCGGAGCTACCCCAATGCCGCCGCCTACCAGTGCAATCTTCCCTGTTACATCAGGAAATCCGGTACCATAAGGCCCCTGCACATCAATATCATCACCGGCTTTTAGCTGCGCCAGAATCTCAGTACCCTGCCCTACTACTTTATATAAAAAGCTGATGCCCTCGTCATCACAATCAAAAATACTGATTGGGCGAGACAATACCGGATAGTCCTCCCATGCACGCAGCATGCAGAACTGCCCCATCTTGCCGTCAAATTTGCCGGAAGCCTTCAGCAGATAAAATTCATCACTTACTGCAATATTACTTAAAACTGTTGCCATAATCATTACCTCCAAAACGCAGTTTGTTACTTTGTTTATTTTATCACATTCGGTAAAGAGCCGTAAACTGTTTTGTGCATTTTGTGAAAAAATCATTTCAAATTATCCATTGCACAGCACTGCAAAAATCTGTACAATATATCTACAGGGAGTGAGTGCAATGGAAAAAAATATGATCATCAAGGGAATGACTTGCCCGCATTGCAATGTGCGTGTAGAAAATGCACTGAACAGTGTAGATGGCGTGAAAGCCCGGGTAAATGTGGGCGCCAAATGTGCGTTAGTGGATTGCAGCGACGATATCACCAATGCTGATTTAATTCGTGCAGTACAGAATGCAGGATATACCGTAGAAAAGATAGAAACTATTCAGAAGTAACGTACAGAAATGCTAAGAGATTTGTGAAAGGAGCAGCACCATGAATATCAAAGAAAACACTGTAGAAGATTTGAATCGTGCCATTATATTTGCCACCGAGCAGCATGCCGGCCAGGTACGCAAAGGCACTGACACACCTTATATTGTACATCCGTTGGAAACAATGCTCATATTATCGAATATGCATGCCGATCTCAATGTACAAATTGCGGGACTTTTGCATGATGTAGTAGAAGACACCGATACTACCGTAGCAGAAATCTCCGCATTATTTGGTGATGATGTAGCTGCACTGGTGGGGCATCACAGCGAGGATAAAAGCAAAAGCTGGGCAGAACGCAAAACCACTGCCATCTATGCCTTAAAACAGGCTGACGACCGCATCAAAATGCTGGTATTGGCAGATAAATTGTCCAATCTGCGCAGTATTGCCAGAGATTATGCAGAAATCGGTGATGATGTTTGGGAACGCTTTAACGCGCCAAAAGAAAAACAGGCCTGGTATTACAACGGTATTTTAGATGCATTAAGTGATTTGCAGCAATACATCGAAACAGCTGACGCTTACAAAGAACTGACTGACCACTACAAAGATGTGTTCGTGATTTACAAAATCAGTGCAGATTATGAAAAGCTCTATCAAGCAAATACTTTTGGTGAAGCATACTGTCTGGTAAAAGGCAATCCTGAGTGGTTTCCGGTAAACTATCGATTCCGTAATAACGATATTGAACTGACTCGCAAGGAAGCAGAATATATTGAAGAATCATGGTACGATATTTTCTTAGCCACTGCAGAAATGGATGCACAACTATAATATCCGCAAAAACATAAAAGGCTTTCAGAGTTTTATTCTCTGAAAGCCTTTTGTACTATAAAAATATCAACAAAATTATCAAGTGAAACCCAATATTAGCCCATAAATAATGCTACCGCTTCGGCCATAATCATACCAAAGCAGACTACAATAAATACAAGGCCAATCATGTCCATGGTTTTTGCGCGTTTTACATTTTCTTCGTATTTCGCACCATTTTTCAGGAAAAACCCTGCAACACCCATCAGTGCATAGCAGCCCATCTGTGTGTATGACCACAGTGCAGTCCCCACTTCCGGCTTATACAAAAACGAAACTGCCACTGCAATCAATGAAAACACAAAACCAATACCATAGTTGCGTGTTTTCTTCTGATTCAGTTCTTTGGAACGCTGTTCCGCAATGGCTTTTTTCTCTTTTTTGCTTAATTTTTTCTTCTGCTCTTTCTGAACATTCTGCGTAGCTTGCTGTTGCGCATTTGCAGCTGGTTTGTTTGTTTTTTTCTTAGACATTCTATACTTCCTCCTGCATTACAGCTGTGCCGGCAGTTTGCATTTCAGCACTTCTGCACAATCTGTGTTTTCTTCCAATACTTTTGTGGTAACCATTGGCGGTTCCGCATAAATGGTTGGATAATCTACTTCGTCCATTTCCGGACGAATGATGAACACCAGCTGTTCTTTATCCGGTGCATCTACATAAAATTCAGCCTCTTTGCCCGGCAGGTTGCCGCGCGCATCAACACGCACCCATTTCTGCATATCACTCAGATAAATACCATTTAATGCATGGATGATATGGTCATTGGCTCTAGCCAGACGCTGATAACACAGCCCGGCTGCAATTCCCTGACTGCGAAGCAAAGCAGCCAGCAGCATTGATTTCACATAACACACACCTTCGCCCTCTGCCAACGCTTCCGAAGCAGTATGAGTGATTTTATGGCTCTGAATATCGCCCGAATGCGGAATGCTGTCACGCACAAACGTAAATGCTGCTTTGATTTTTTCAAGCTCTGTGTCACATCCTGCGAACAATTCCTCTACCTTTGCCAGAATCAGCGGATGCTGCCAGTCAATATAATGGGTAGATGCCAAATAGGCAGCTTTATCTTCAACTTCTAATAAGTAATCCATGCGATATCCCCTTCCAATTTATTCATATCGATAAGTATACCGCATTTTGACGCACAAAGAAAGAGTTTCTTTTACACATTCCGAATGACTGCTTTATAAAAATCTACACCCATCGGCAATGTACCCTGATAAATATTTTCGTTCAGCCCATGAATACTGCCGTATTGCTGGCCATCAATATACAGCGGAGCAAATCGAATACAGTTGTCACTGATTTTGCTGTAATATTTGGCATCGGTGCCTCCGGTCATAACGTACGGGCAAGTGCCTACACCCGGATAGATATCATGGATAATGTCTTCTACCATGCGGAACTCTTTTCCTTTGAAATCCACAATCGGGCAAGGATAAGCCTGATACAGCACTTCTGTTTCAATATCATATTTGGCTGCAATTTTGCTGATACAATCGATGCTTTCTTTGTTTGGCTGATGGTGAATAAAGCGCATATTCCCTACCACACTTGCCTCCTGCGGCAATACATTGGCTCCATCTGCACCTTTCGCCATGGTGAATGCCAATGTAGTTTTAAGCATAGCACCTGCTGCCGGGCTCACAGACGGCATCACTTTCAGCAGCAGCGGCTTAAACAGCCACACATTTGAAAACAACAGTTTCATACCAAAATTCATATTCGGCGCAATGCGGCGAAACATTTCTGCTACTACCGGAGTAAACTGTGCTTCGAATGGCGGATGCTTTTCTACATCTGTCATAAATTTACCCAGACGCACCAAAGGAGTATTTTTGCCCGGTGCGCTGGCATGACCGCCTTTCCCTCTGGCTGTAAATTTTACATCGCCATAGCCTTTTTCTACAATACCAATCATAGCATAGGTGCCTTTTACACCGGCAATTGGCTCTTCAATAATCATACCGCCTTCATCCAATACCAAACGCAGGCGCACTTTTTGCTCTTCCAAATAAGCAACAGTAGCCGGTGCACCATCACCGCTCCATTCTTCTGTGCAGCTGCCGGCAATATACACATCACAATTTGGTACAAAACCTTCCGCTATCAATTCTTCTACTGCCGTAAAAATACAGAACAAGCTTGCTTTGGTGTCTACTGTACCACGCCCCCATACACGGCCTTTTTCATCAATATCACCACTAAACGGAGCGTGCTCCCAGGTGCCGTTTGCTTCTACCACATCCTGATGACTCATCAAAAGAATCGGTTCCCCTTCGCCTTTGCCTTGCCATTTGAATAACAGGCTGCCATTAAACACATGTTTTTCACAGTTGGCATGCACCAGCGGAAATAATTCAGCCAGTACAGTATGAAATACATCAAACTTGCTGCGATCCTCCTGGTTGCGGCTGGAGATAGTCTCCTGCTGCACCATACGGGACAATGCCTCGCCATAGGCTTCCGCACGTGGGCTCTCATCCAGTACGACCTTTGCTGTTTTGGCCGATGTAGGCTGAAGCATAACTGTTTTGACTGCCAGCAATACAGCCAGTAACAGGATTGCCAATACGGGAATTGCTAAAAAAATCATATCCGGCACCCTCCTTTACAGTTTCCCTTTTTTGAATAATAAATACCCAATTAACAGCGCCAAACCGCCGCTTGGAATCAAAAGCAGACTGGTCTGACTAATCGCTGCCGGTACTGCAATGCACAATACACTCATCAATACCAGAGGCACCACTGCAATCTGCGGGCTTTTCAAAAAATATTTCAGTCCCAGTGCCCCGAACAATGCAGGCACTACATTATTGAACGCAGGCAGCAGCGCTTCCGCCTGTAAAATCGGCTGCAGCGGAACTAATAAAATAACCCCAGCTACAATTACCAGTGTCGTAGTAATGGCACTAACCGCCACACTGATTGTAGATACAATTTCATGTTCCGGTGTCCCTGCTTCTGTTTTTGCAATATCTTTTGCATTCATAACGCAAGGGATTTTCATATTGGTTACATTCCCTGTGATAAAAGACAGATAGCTGCCGCCTACCCCAAGCATCGGTGTATATACCAGAAACTCTACAATGGCTACCGGAATATAAATCAGCCCTACGGTAGCAAACCCTTTCAGAAAACCTTTCATGTCAGGCATCACGCCGTTCATTGCACCTACGATAAACGGCACACTCACCAGCATAATCACCGCCAGCACCAGCGTAATCCGGCCAATACGATGCAAACCATTGTTAAACTCAGCAAAAAATGCAGCTTTCTCCTGTGGGGATACAGCTTTTTGATTTGTCATGTTATTTGTTGCTTTACTCATCAGTCTGCCCTCCTATATTGCCAGATTTACCAGCACTGCCGCAGCCATAGCCACCAGCATACTGGCTGCAAGGCTAAAGTTTTCCAGTGCAAGATACTGTTTTTTCTGAATCAAATACTCAAATACCGCCATACATGCAGCTGCCACACCGGCTACAAACAGCGGCATCCAGTCACTGCCTCCGCCCGGCATCACTTTACCGATATAAGAACCAATATATGCCGCACACAGCCCTACAAACATTGCCGTGGTAGCGTGAGCGCCAAAAGATGGTTTCTTTTCTTTATTCTCATCTTGTGTGGCATCCTGATTATTTCCGCCCTGCAGCTTATTCATATATTTTTTCAGGAAGAAAATACAGCAGAATACACCGCCTAAAATCCCTACTGTCATTACCAATGCAATGGTAACAAATGCACCGATATTGAGTTCAGCCAGATTGAGCCCGGAAAGCCCTACACCCTGCGCTGCAATTTCAGCTACATTCAGTTCATACTGCAGCGCCCCAATCACAGATAAACGCAGCCATGACAACGGTACACCCAGCGTACCGCTCAACGCAATTACACCCAGCAGAATACTGATCGACGGTAAAAGTGTAAACATTACACTGGAGGTGATCACCTTGCGCAACGCTTTTTCTTCCATCCCAATGGCTACACCTGCACGGTAGCTTTTCACACAAAAGATTAAGCACATCCCCGTAATAAATGCAAGCACAAGCGCTACAATGCCATAAAAATATCCTGCATTGACACTTGCCAGATAACTGTTCATAATAAAATCCTCCTTATAGATACAATGCCTCTATTCTATCATGGAACCCTTTTGAACGCAACAGAGCTGCCACCTATTTTAGGGACAGCTCCGACTAACAATTTCTATAATCATTTACACCAAACTTTATTTCAGCAATGCATCTACCGCAGCACCGATTACTTTACCATCAGCTTTGCCTTTCAGCTCAGCCATCACAGTTTTCATAATCATACCTTTGTTTTTCACAATCGGCTCCAGCCCTGCACCGGAAATCAGCTCAGCCACTTTGGCAGCTACTTCATCAGCGCTCATCTGTTTTGGCAGATAGCTTTCCAGAATTGCAATTTCAGCCTGCAGCTCTGCAACTTTATCTTCTCTGCCCTGGCTCATTTCCAGCGCTTCTTTTTCCTGCTTTAATTCTTTAGAAATTACATCCAGGCATTCCTGCTCAGTCAGTTCACGACCCAGCTCTTTCTGTTTGTAAGTAATGCCGGAAAGCAGCATGGTAATTACTTTATTTTTTACAGTATCTTTGGTTTTCAGTGCAGCCAATTTATCTGCACGCAATCTTGCGGTATACATATTCGAGTTCCTTCTTTCTTATGAATTTTACGATAGTATATTATATCAGAAACACACCATGTTTTCAAGTCAGAGCATATACAGTTATGTCTTCTAGGATTGTGGATATCACATTTTTCTTACTTGATACCAAGGAAAAACGCTATATCATCCCAATTTTATAAAAAGTATCGGTGTAACTTCAGGCATAATAAAAGGCTTCTTAACTCCATAGAGGAATCAAGAGCCTTAAATACATAAATATCGGGTATTGTTTCATTCGACAAATTGGAATTTGTCTAACAGATTCACATATTGTGACTTAGCTATAGAGGTCTATCAGTACAGCTCTA
>JAGARS010000210.1 GCA_017622155.1 Peptococcaceae bacterium | reverse complement strand
TCCTGCCTTGCCTTCTCTCTCTCTTCCTCGGTTGGTGCAGTCTTATATTTTGTATATAAATCCCGCTTTACCATAGCTTCAAATTTTTCTTCCAAACTTTCAGCAGCGTCACCGATTTTATCGGCAGCTGCATCCGCAGCATCCATAACGTTCACAGCAGCAGACTGCGCTTTGCTTTTCAGTTTATCAAAGAATCCCATAATCCATCATCCCTTCTTATTTTGACACTGCGGCCACAACTAGCAAGCCACATGTCTTTACACTTATCATATCAATTCTGCAATAGATATGCAATATCCTTTTTTCAATATGAATTTTTCTAAATGATTTTTCACAGCTATTACGATCCGGCCGACACCAGTTTAGAAAGCAGCCACAATAATACGGAAATCTGTAAAAGTAAAACAACGGGAATCCCTACTGTAAATTTGATATGCTGTGTTTTATGATGAAATACATACATTCCTGCCCAGCATCCAATACTGCCGCCTAAAAGAGATACGATAAAAAAATTGCGCTCCGGTGTGCGCCACGCATCTCGTCTGGCTTTGCGCTTGTCGCTCCACATCATATAAAAACCAAAGATGTTCATTACGATTACGTAAAGTATCAGCACTTGCAGCATATTACAGTGTCCCCCAGCGAGCAAACGGCCAGTAAACAAACTGTGCTTTGCCGACAATATGCTTTTCTTCTACAAAGCCCCATGAACGGCTGTCAGAACTATGATTGCGGTTGTCCCCGCACATAAAATAGCTGCCTTCCGGCACTGCTACAGGCCCAAAATCGTCGAATTCCAACCCCTCCGGCAGATACGGCTCTGCTGTCAGTACACCATCTACATAAAGCTTGCTGTCTTTGAATTCAATCACTTCGCCCGGCTCGCCAATACAGCGCTTGATATAGTCCTTTTTCGGTTCCAGCGGATAATGGAACACTACCACATCACCGCGCTCCGGCCCGTCAAACCAGTAGCTGAAATTGGTAACCACCACTTTATCGTTTATTTCGATAGTTGGCAGCATAGACCCTGACGGCACCCAATAGTTTCCTATAAAGGTTTTAATAATAATGGTCAGCACCAGTGCTACTGCGACAATCTCCGCAATTTCCCGCAGTGTTGATTTTTTCTTTTTACCGTCATCCCGTTTTACAGACTCTGCGGCTTTATTTTCATTGGAATCGGCATTCGCCAGCAATTCTTCTGTCATATTCTCTACCTACCCTGTTACATAATATTCTGTATGTTATAATAACGCAAAATGGAGCTTCGGTCAAATAGATTCTTTTCCATTATGATATGTTTTGCTCAGCATTTTACAATCTTCTTCAACGCTCCGCTGCAAAACAGGATCAGCAGATACCCCCCTGCAGCCAATACCAAGCGCAGCAAAAACCATAGCGTGCCCTCCGGCATAATGCGCTCCCAGAATTGTATCTGCATCACCATAAAAAGGCTGTTTGCTACCGGAAGCAAAATCTGTTTCCACGGAATACGCATAGACACACGTTCTGCAAGCGCTGCCACATTCATCATACACTGCAGCCCATAGCCAAGAATCATACCGCAGGCAATACCATTGGCCCCTAAGCCCATGGTGCGAATACAATAATACATACCAATCAGTTTCGCGGCAGAACCACAGAAATTATTGATAAACACAACCCGTGTCATGCCTAAACCCTGCAGAATTCCTACTACCGTTTGCCCCAAATATAAAAACACCGCGCCAAAAGAAAGCCAGCGCATCATCTCACCCAGCCCATTGAGATGAAACAAAATCTGTCCCAGTTCTTCTCCATATAAATACAGTACAAAAATCACCGGCAGGCTAAAGGCCCATGTCACTGACACTGCCTCCTGACAATAATGCTGCAATGCATGTTTCTGTCCATTGGCTGCTGCTGACGACACCGCAGGAATCAATGCTGTACCCAGCGCCCCTGTTAATACCGTAGGAATGGTGAGCAGACTCACTGCCACACCGCTAAACTGCCCGTAAATAGAGGCTGCCTGACTGATGGTATAGCCGGAAGCAATCAGACAAAAAGGCACAATACTGGCCTCAATGGCCATATCTACTGTGCTGGTAAGCCGTGTACCTGTAACCGGAAGCCCCAATGATAACAGGGGCTTCAGCCACTCTTTACTTCCTGTGATTTTAGAATATCTAATTCCTGCAAGGGCTTTCCTGCGATTTCGAAGATAAAGCACAGCTAAAAAAGCGCAGCCTCCTGCTTCGCCCAGCATAGCGGCACAACCCAGACTCATTGCAAGACTCAGCACATCTTTGGGACTTACCCATAAAATCAGGCCAATACCGCAAAATACGCGAATCAGTTGTTCTATAATCTGACCAATCGATGGATACACCATCTGCTGCATTCCTTGAAAATAACCACGCATCACAGAACAAAACGGTACAATAATAATCCCCGGAATCAAAACCAGAAAACACTGCTGCACACGCTGTTCTGTATTGAGAAGTGCAAACACCTCCGGCATTGCCACACAGGCCGCTATCAGACAAAATACAGATAATATCAGCACAAGGCAAAAAGCCGTGCGCATCATCTGCGCAATCACAGCCTGCCCATGACTTGCTGCATACTGTGCAGTCAATTTGGTAATGGCAATGGGCATCCCCATGGTAGCAACTACTACCAGAAGCATATAAAAAGGCATTGTCATATTCAAAATACCAAGCGATTCCGTTCCGGCAATACGCACTACCAGAATCTGATACACAAACCCCAGACACCGAAGCACCACACTCGAGCACAACAATACCATTGTACCTTGCAGAAGTTTATTTTTCATAGCCTTCCCTGCCTTCTCGTTATACATTTCCTTTACATATGTATGAGCATTGGGGCAGATTTACGCCTTGAAATCAAAGTCGTTTTAGAGCATTTTCATCCTGTTTTGTCGGCTTTTCTGACAGAATCCAAAAAAATATATAAAAATTCTAAAAAAAATGAAAAATATAAAAGGATTTTTTGGTTTTATGTCTAATATAAATATAACTTTATTTTATGAACACGAGGAGTGGATTTATTATGCAAGTTTATCAAACAGGGGATATTAGAAATATTGGCATTGCCGGTCACAGCGGCGCAGGGAAAACCTCGCTGCTGGAACTGATGTTATTCAATAGCGGTTTTACATCCCGTCCGGGGAAAGTAGAAGATGGCACAACAGTTACAGACTATCTGCCGGAAGAAATCAAACGTCAGGTTACCATCTCTTCCTCTCTGGCACCGGTTGAATGGAAAAACACCAAATTAAATATGATTGACACCCCGGGTTATGCGGATTTTATCGGTGAAGTAATCGCTACCACCCGTGCCATCGACAATATGCTGATGGTAGTATGCGGCGTTGCCGGTGTAGAAGTACAGACAGAAGTAATCTGGGATATCGCACAGGGCAACAAAATGCCTCGTATGATTTTCATCAACAAGCTGGAACGTGAAAACTCCTGCTTCGAAACCGTAGTTGAACAGATGCGTGAAAAATACGGTACCGGTATTGTGCCATTGCAGCTACCAATGGGTAAAGAAGCTGATTTCGTTGGTATGATCGACCTGTTAAACGAAAAAGCTTACAAATTTGAAAACGGTAAATCCGTAGAAATTCCTATTCCGGAAGAATATATGGAAGATTATGAAGCAAACCGCACTTATTTAATCGAAGTAGCTGCTGAAAGCTGCGATGAATTGCTGCTGAAATATCTGGAAGGCGAAATTCCTACCAACAAAGAAATCCTGTCCGCACTGCGTATGGGTATTGCCAACGGCGAAATCTTCCCTGTTGTGGGCGGTTCCGTTGCGAAAAACATGGGTATCGATATTCTGATGGATCTGTGCGTAGAACTGCTGCCTGTACCTACCGTAAATGCAGCTGCTCCTGCAAGCGCTATCGTATTCAAAACTCTGGCTGACCCATTTGTAGGCAAACTGAGCTTTATCAAAGTAATTGACGGTCAGTTCAACGCCGGTGACGGCATCTACAACGTAAGCAATGATGCGGAAGAAAAAGTAAACAACTTTATTATTCCATGCGGCAAACAGCAGTCTACCGTAACTACTGTTAACGCAGGTGATATCGTAGCCATTGCCAAACTGCAGAATACACAGACCAGCAATACACTTACAATCAAAGGCAGCAATGTTCCGGAACTGGCTCCAATCAAATTCCCGGCACCAAGCCTGACATTTGCACTGTCTCCAAAATCCAGAGACGATGATGACAAGATGAGTAATGCGCTGGGTCGTATTTTAGAAGAAGACCCTACTCTGTCTATCGAGAAAAATGCAGAAACCCACGAAACCCTGCTCTCCGGTGTTGGCGAAACCCATCTGGAAGTAGTAGCAGAACGTTTCAAAAATAAATTCGGTGTTGATGTTGTACTGCAGCCTGCAAAAATTCCATATCGTGAAACCATCAAGAAAAAAGTTGAAGTACAGGGCAAACACAAGAAACAGTCCGGCGGTGCCGGTCAGTACGGTGATGTATGGCTGCGTATCGAGCCTTACGAAGAAGCTGAATTTCTGTTCACCGAAGAAGTATTCGGCGGTGCTGTACCGAAAAACTACTTCCCTGCTGTTGAAAAAGGCGTACAGGAAGCAATGCGTCAGGGTATCTTAGCCGGCTATCCGGTTGTTAACGTAAAAGTTACACTGTACGATGGTTCTTATCATCCGGTTGACTCCAACGAAATGGCGTTCAAAATTGCTGCATCCGGCGGTTTCAAAAAAGGTGCCGAAATGGCTTCCCCTATCTTACTGGAACCTATCATGGACATGAAGATTACCGTACCTGAAATGTACATGGGCGATATCATGGGCGATCTGAACAGCAAACGCGGTCGTATCATGGGTATGGAACCAACAGCTGATGGCAAACTGCAGGTAATCAGTGCACAGGCTCCAATGTCTGAAGTACAGAAATATGTAATTGACCTGAAAGCTATGACCCAGGGTCGCGGCAAATTCGTGATGACATTAGACCACTACGAAGAAGTACCTGCAAGAATTGCAGAAAAAATTATCGCTGATGCAAAAGCTTAAGAAAAGCGCAAAAGCATAATCCACAATGACATATAGATTGTGCGCACTCGTATAGACGCACATATTTCTCCGGCTGTGCCGTCAGTTTTCATCCCCTCTGACGGCACAGTTTTATTGTGCACTATCCTGCAAAATCATATCACAAACACAAAAAGGACGATGAAAACATCGTCCTTTTTACACATTTATGAAGGTATTGCCTGTCATACACAATACCAAAATTATTCTGCGGTCATATATTCTTTTCGGTAAATACGGGCAGCCAGTGATTTATCGGTGTACCATTTTCCCACTTGCGTTGCTTCAAACGCTTCCAGTTTGGATGGGTCTTCCATCAATTCTTTCAGATAATATCCGGCCAGCCCGGAATTAAATCTGCCTAAAAAATCGCGACATGTACCGCAGCTGCATCCGCAAGTACATTCTTCTCCTGTTTTTTTGGAGCAAAACACATTGGTTACCAGTTTCATCAGTCATCATCCTTTAATCTAAGCCTTATGAATCTTTCTTATATTATCCATGATAACAGATACCCGTATAAAATACTATAGCTTTTTAAAGTATTTTTCCGTAATTTTGTATACAAATACCGTATTGATATCTATCCCGAATCTATTCCAGCGTGATACGCCCGATTTTGCCCTGACGCAAATCCAGAATCACACCTTTGGATACTTTGCTGTAATCCACTCTGCCGCCTTTTAAGAGACAGCCTCTGTTCTTACCAATCTGGTCCATAATAGCCAAGGTTTCGCCTTGCAGAATCTCTTCATCCAGCTTAAAGCGCTCCATCAGCTGTTTTGGATACCGTTCCTTCAAAAAGCCCAGCAGCTTAAAGGCAATGTCATCCTCATCCACAATATCATCATTGATCGCACCGGTAGCTGCAAGCCGGAACCCTACTTCCGGATCTTCAAACTTCGGCCACAAAATCCCCGGTGTATCCAAAAGCTCCAGATCGTCATCCAGACGAATCCACTGTTTGCCGCGAGTAACCCCTGCTTTATCACCGGTCTGTGCTACTTTTTTACCTACCAGAATATTGATAAAGGTGCTCTTCCCTACGTTTGGAATCCCTACAATCATACAGCGAATGGTCTGTTTGCGAATCCCTTTTTTCGCCATGCGTTCCCGCTTCTCAGCAGTAACCTCCATCAATGCTTCTTTCAGCTTGGCAATCAGCTGTTTTTTGCCTACAGTAGCATTGAACGCAAATGCCTTGCATTCTTCCTGCTCACTAAAATATTTAATCCAGTACGCCGTACGCTGCGGGTCAGCCAGGTCTTCTTTGTTCAAAATCACCACACGGGGTTTGCCTTCCACCAGCTTATCCAGCAAAGGATTTCTGCTGCTCATAGGCAAACGGGCATCTACCAGCTCTATTACTACATCCACCAGCTTAATCTGGTCCTGAATCATACGTTTTGTCTTGGCCATATGGCCCGGAAACCACTGTACATTGGTCATGCTATCACGTCCTCACGTTCATTGTTTATCAGCATACATAGTCTTATTTTATCAGATTTTCATCAAAAAATGTAGTGTTTTCTGCCAATCTCACCACAGGATCTTTTCGTTAGGATATTTTTTCGTAAGCGATGCGAGGGTCATTGTCTTCCACTACATAAATTGTACCGCATTGTGTAAATCCAAGCTTGCGCATTAGATTCTGCATAACCACATTGTCCCCATGGGTATCAATGCGCAAATGGCCGCATTGTGCAAATGCCCAGTTGATACAAAATGTACCCACGCCTTTTACACTGCCATCAGATGCAATGCGGTGTACCACACCATAGGGCGCGTCACTGAGCCACGCACCATCGGTGATATTGCGATAGGTGGCATCAATATCATGGCCGAAATCATAATAAAACACACCCACAATACGTTCCCCAACCGAATCCGCTATACAGCACACATGACACTTGCCCTGTGCAATATCCTGTGCAATCAAATCACGCGGCGGCCAATTGGTAGCACCCCACTGCTTTGGATTGCCTGTTTCCGCCATAAACGCACGGGCATGGGCATAAATATTCATAATGCGGTCTAATTCTTCAATTTTTGCTTTTCTGATATGCATATTATTAGGCTCCTATTAACGGGAATATCCTGCGGGGCGCCGAGACGTCGCCCCCTACAAGGTTATCCGTATATTGTATTTTTAGAGACAAAATGGTTTCTGCAGTGTCGAGATTGACATGGACAGATACGCAGATTGTACAATGCGTGATGGATGAAATCCAGCAAAGCTGTACAATCAAGAAGATGTCCAGGGAACGAGGGTTTGCAGAAATA
>JAGARS010000209.1 GCA_017622155.1 Peptococcaceae bacterium | reverse complement strand
CATTATCAGCGTTTCGGTGAAGCTTTGGAAACCATGAAAGAATACTACAATCAGAAAAAATATTTCTGCTAAATAAATTCTGCTCTCTAAGCTAAAAACCACCTGATATATATTGTCTTAACGATAGCTGGACAAATAAATATATACAGGTGGTTTTTTATATGCTTTTTTATTTTTCCCCAATGATAACCAAATCACCAGGCCAGTCTTTCACACCGCCGATTTCAACGATATTGGTATAACCTAGATTGGCTAATTTTTCAGCTGCCTGTTTGCTTCGATTTCCACTGCGGCAATATACAAAAATCACTTGCTCTTTGTCAGTTAGAATCTCCACAACGGTTTCGTCAATATCTTCGTTTGGAATACACATAGCACCCGGAATATGCCCGCTGAAATATTCCTGTTCTGTGCGTACATCTAAAATGAGATAATCATTTTCAGATTCCAGCAATACAGCAGCATCTTCCATAGTAATGCTGCTGTAAAGTGATTCCTCAGACTGTCCGTTATTTCCTGCACAGCCGGTACAAAGCATCAGCACACACAGCAGCACTGCTAAAATCTGTTTTATTTTTTTCGATTCAAATAGCATTATCATAATCGCCTCCTAGTTTATGATTATAAAACAAAAACGCACCGCATCAAAAGGATGTACGGTGCGCATATTGGCGGGATTTCATTTTGTTTATCGAATAAAATTGGTTGCCACTTTTGCTTCACGCTCCGGCATCGCAATACCTGCAGTTTTCCCAGCTTCAATACATTTTAAAAGCCATGCCATATTGATGCCCAGTGTACGCATCGTCTGCATACCTTCGGCATCCTGACGCACTTCATCCGGTGTATTGCCATGTACCATATTCCAATACTGAGAGCTTACAATCGGCATATTGCTGATTGTGAAATATTTGTTCAGCTGGTCCAGTGTAGCTGTAGCACCGCCACGGCGACAGCTCATAACAGCAGCTGCCGGTTTATTTGCATATACAGCACCTTTTCCATAAAATGCTCTGTCCATAAACGATGTGATTGCACCGGAAGCATTGGCAAAGTGTACCGGAGAACCAAATACAAAACCATCTGCGTCTTTTGCTTTTTCCACAAATTCATTTACCACATCATCAATGACACATTTTCCGGTTTTGATGCATGCGCCGCATCCTAGACAGCCGGAAATCGGCTTGGTGCCTACCTGAAAAAGTTCTGTTTCAATGCCTTGTTTTTCTAAAGCTGCTGCCACTTCACACAATGCAGTGTAAGTACAGCCCTGGGCATGCGGACTGCCATTTACCAATAACACTTTCATTCGGGTAACCTCCTTGATTATTCACGTTCTAATCTGTGATCTTCAATCATTTCCTCTTCAATCATTTTATCATGTTCATGAATAATCATACAAGCACATTCTTCATCGCCATGAGCAATCGCCTGTGCGTATTCTACAGCCTCCAGCTTATTGCCGCGATTGATTTTTTCTTCGCTGCCATCTAAGATGCCTAAGGAAATCATTTTCTTGTAGGCTGGTTCAGACAGACCTGTGAAAATAGTACGTACACCTTGATGCGCCAAAGTGTCTTTAATTTTGCCCAGTGTTACAACACCGGTAATATCTACTACCTGCGCGTGGCTCATGTTGATTACCACAATTTCTGCGCCTTTACATTTTACTTCTAAAGAACTTACGATACTTTCAGATACCAGGAAGAACATCTGCCCCTGAATGCTGAAAGATTTGATACGTTTCTGCAATCTGCTGCAAGGTACCGGATATTCTTCCAGATAACCGTTTGCAACGCTAAACAACATGGACAGTGCGGAAATCAATACGCCTGTTGCTACAGCAAATGTCAAGTCTACCAACGCAGTCAGTACTGTAGTCACAGCAATTACTACCAGAGCTTCTTTGGACGCGCGGCCCAAACGATAGCTTTCTTTGTATTCCGGCATACGAAGCGCAGTACCCATCAGTACACCACCCAGTACAGCCAGCGGAATCTCAGCAGCCCAGCCGCCAAATACCGCAATCATCAGAATCAGTACCAGCGCATGAATAATCCCGGACATACGGCCACGACCGCCGGCATTTACGTTTACTACAGAACGAGCGATTGCACCGGTACCAATAATCAAGCCGAAGCAGCCGGCAACAGTGTTGGCAATCCCCTGCCCCAATACTTCTCGGTCGCTGTCGTGTTTGGTATTGGTCATTTCATCTACTACCATTGCACTTAACAGAGATTCAATAGCACCTAACAATGCCAGCGTTAAACCGGCCTGACATACATCGACCATATTCATTGCAAAGAAATTTGGAATCTGCAATGCAGGAATCATCAGTGGAATAGTACCTACTACTGCATCAGCAGGCATCGGGAAGAAAAATTTCGATAACAATGTACCAACAATTACCGTGATAATTGCATATGGAATTTTCTTGTTAATCATCGGCAGAATCAGCATCAATGCAATGGATATGCTGCACAATACCGGGCTCATATTAAAATATTTAAACTGGCTTGTAAAAATCAAAATCGCAATCCCGTTTGTAAACCCTACCATAACCGGTTTCGGAATCAAGCGAATATATTTTCCCAGTTTCAATACACCCATAATGATTTCAAACACACCGGCTAAAATCATGGATGCTACCAGTCCATCCATTCCGTATTTATCGGCCATAGATACCAGTACTACGGTCATCGCTCCGGTAGGACCGGAAATCTGTGCTTTCGTACCACCAAAAATAGAAGTCAGAATACCGGTACAAATAGCACCATATACCCCCGCTGCAGCTCCGGCACCGGAAAGTACACCAAAACTCAATGCCAGTGGCAATGCTACGAATGCAACAGAAATACCACCGATGATATCGCCTTTTAATGTTGGCAGAATTTCGCGCTGCACATACGAACTAATCTTACTCAACGTTCTCGCTTCCTTTTCTTTTTTAATTCATATTTTCAAATGAAAAATAATAAATAAAATGTGCATTTATCGCACAATAATAAGCCGCCAAAGGCGGCTTACAAAAATTCATTATACTCCTCGATTTTCACAAATGCTAGTGGATTTTTACACAAATTCCGAATTGTCTATACAAAAAATTTAGTGAAAATATAAACTGTCTTTTTCATAAATCATCGTGCAAATTTCACTGTATCCAGCGTAATATTCCCGGACTGGCTGTCTGCACACAGCATATGTTCACCGCGACCTTCCAGCAGAATCAGTTCATGCTCCGTCAATGCTTCTGAAATCGTTTCTTTCCACGGCTTTGTTTTGCTGAACGCCTTAACCGTTCCTTCATCACTGGAAAGCTGCAGCAGCAAATTATTGTGCCACTTGCGTGTTCCGATATATATATTGCCCTCGTCGCTGGAAAGCTCCCAGATGCCTTTTATTTTATCTGTCAGTACATTCAAACCGCCAGAATCTCCGAAATATCGAATATACCGCAGCTGATTATCAAACAGAACAGTATCACCACTATCACTGTGAATTTCTAAATGATGTATCCGACTGCGTTCTACATGAACTCCCGCAGTTTCGCTCGATAATGCGGCCCGCTGAAAATCCGTGTTATTGAGTGCAATGCTGCCGTATGCAGTATTTACTGTCAATTGTTTTGCTTTACACTGATACAGCGCAGTATTCAATCGTTTGCCCTGTATCGTAATCGCATCATAACTTTTTGTCGGCAAAAGGATCCGCATTGTTAGCCCATCCTCTGCACGATATCCATAGGCGTTGGCAATAACCGGATAAGTATCCATTCGAATCTGCAGTTCCCCCGCCTCACTCAGCACCCAGGAAGCTTTTTGATTGATGTAATCCTTCCCATACAGCTGAATCTGTATCTCTTTGATATCATAGCTAGAACCCAACTCTACTGCAACACCCTCTGCACGAATGTCGATCGTTTTCACCGGATGTTTTTTGTCAATCTCAATGGTTTGACAGCTAGCCACTTCTACATTAGGCAATCCGCCGCGAAAATCCATGATGCTGTATCCCCACAGCACCATCATTACAATGCTGATTACCGCCCAGCCCGCAATGCCCAGCCATACCGGTTTAAATTTTCTCCAAATTGTCAATGTACGAAGCCGCATGCCATCACCACCCTTCCTGCAAGCTTTATTCTGATAGTTAATTCCACACCAAAAACGCGAAACCTTTTTCCTTCACCCAATTATAAAAGCCGATACAGATTTTTCTCCAGCTGTACACCGTCTCGTACCGGTTCATCTGCAGCAATCGCATCTGCTACAACTGCACTGATAAAATCCGCACTGCGTTTGATACTTACATCTAGAGAATCACCACGCAAAAGTCCGCCAATCATAACAGCTGCAAAAATATCTCCTGTACCCGGATAACGCACAGGCAATTCCTGATAATCAATATATGCGCAAACAGGAGTATTTTCTGATACACGCTGATATAAGCACACACAATGCCCACCGTCCTGCTTTTGCATCCCGGTAACAACAACCGTTTTTGGCCCCAGTTCTGCCAGCTGACGCATATAAGGTGTCAGCTGCTCCGCATATAGTTTTTGATGCATTGGCAAACCCAGCAGCAGTTTTACTTCTGTTTCATTTGGTGTAATGATATCCGCAAATCGAATTAAATTGCGCATTTGTGCCACCATAGTATCGTCCATGGTATCATACAGCGCATCATCATCCCCTAATACAGGATCTATTACCACCAATGTACGTTCATCAGAAAAATCCTGCAGTATAGCTTCCATAATCGCAATCTGCTCCACGGAACCCAAAAAACCGCTATAGATACAGTCAAAATCCATACCAAGCTGTTTCCAATGCGCAAGATACGCCGGAATGGTATCGGTTAAATCTACAAACGTATAACCGGTAAAACCACTGGTCTGGGTAGAGAGTACCGCCGTCGGCACCGGACACACCTGAATCCCCATCACAGAAAGTACCGGTGTTACAGCCATCAGTGACGAACGCCCAAGCCCGGACAAGTCGTGCATAGCCAACACACGCTGAAATGTCCGCTCTCTGCCCTGTTTTATTTTATTTTCTTTCATCTGCTGCATCATTCATCGCCCCATTTTGTTTGCTTTCTTTATTTTACACGAAGATGGGCAAAAAAAAAAGATGCTCCAGGTAAAATCCTAAAAGCATCTCTTAGCAAAGCCAGTCGTGATGTGTGTGTTTGATATTTGGTCGACTAATGCGAATCTCTTCACAACTTTGCTGTATCTATTGTACGATATTCTGTTTTTTTTGACAACATTTTTTGATAAAAAGTTTTTTTATTTCTGCAAAATAGTTCTTTTTCGCAGTTTTCACATACTTCTGACAGATTTATTTTGCAGCTGCAAAGCAGAAAGAGCCCTTCTGTGTCTCTGCACTGGCATGCAGAGCCAAAAGGGCTGAATATTGCGCTTATTTTGGATAGGAATAAAT
>JAGARS010000208.1 GCA_017622155.1 Peptococcaceae bacterium | reverse complement strand
ATGTAGAGCTGTTTGTAGATGGTGAATATTCTTATAGAATATCCGATATTAATATCGGTGATCAGGTAGTGGCTACTTTTGAAGGCTCCACACTGGTAAAACTGGAAGTGGAAAGTCATGTGGATGGTGAAATAACCGATATTAACACCACTAAGGAAACCCTTACCGTACGTACTTTCTCCGGTGATATTAGAACCGTTGCCTTCACAGATGGTGCGTATATTTTGAAAAACGGTGCAAAATACACATCACTTGGTCAATTGCGCGAAGGCGATCGTGTACTGATTGATCCTGTATCCGGCGGCAAGAAAATTACTGTGATGAGCAGCAAAACCGGAGAAATTCGATTTGCTACATCCAGTGGGCTTCAGTTCAAAAATGATACCTATGGAAACCTGTATCTGGTAGTGGATAATTATTATTGTCATAGAGACAATTCTACTACTGAAAAAACACTGTCTGATCTGTCTACCGGCGGTGCGACAGTAACGATTTATTACACCGATCAGGAACATGTGTATGAAATCGTGATTGACTAGACGAACCATGTATGAAATAACAATCTAATATAATCGGTTTTACATGACAGCACCGGCAGTATGGTTATCAAGATACTGCCGGTGCTTTTTATTTGTAATTTATCCATAAAGTCTGTATAATATAGGCTGCAGGGGATGGCTGTTAGTGGCCGCCTATTTATGCATATTAATAAATGAGGGATTGCACATATGAAAAAAATTGTTCTGGCATCGCTTAGTGCCAAATTTATTCATTCCAGTTTGGCACTGCGCTATTTGACGAAGTTTAATCATAATGATGAAAAACATCATATTAAAACCATGGAGTTTACGATCAACCAGCGTTTGGATTTTATGGCGGATGAATTGTTTCGACAAAGCCCCGATGTGATATTATTTTCCTGTTATATTTGGAATGTGGATATGTTGAAAGCGCTTTGTCCCCTTTTGAAAAAAATCATGCCCCGCTGTATCATTGGCTTTGGCGGGCCGGAAGTAAGTTATGAAAGTGAAACGTTTTTGCGGGATAATCCGTCGGTGGATTCCATCATGCGTGGAGAAGGGGAGCTGGTATTCAGTGAGCTGCTGAATTATTTAGACTTTGGTGTACCGGCTTCATTGTATGATATTAAAAGCATGACATTTCGTGATGGTAACGATATTGTATCTACTGCCCAGCAGGAACCTCTGGATTTGGCACTTCTGCCCTTTCCTTATGCAGAGGATTTCAGCGATGTGGAAAACCAGATTATTTATTATGAATCTTCACGCGGATGTCCTTATAGCTGTGGATACTGTTTGTCATCCATTGAAAAAGGAGTGCGTTTTGTACCGCTAGACACTGTGTATCCAGCTTTGCAGAAGTTTTTGGATCATAAAGTGCGTCAGGTGAAATTTATCGATCGCACATTTAACTGTAAAAAAAGCCATACTATGGGTATCTGGCGCTATTTGGCGGAACATGATAATGGTATTACCAATTTTCATTTTGAGATTACTGCGGATTTATTGGATCAGGAGACCATTGAATTTTTGCAAACAGTACGCAAAGGCCTATTCCAGTTTGAGATAGGGGTACAGTCCACCAATCCGAAAACCATAGAAGCAATCAATCGTAATGTAAGTTTTGAAAAGCTTTCCGGCATTGTACGGCAAGTTAAGGCTGGAGGCAACATTCATCAGCATCTGGATTTGATTGCGGGGCTGCCGCACGAAGACTATGACTCTTTTGGCCGTTCTTTTAATGATGTGTATGCACTGCAGCCGGAACAGCTGCAGCTGGGGTTCTTGAAAGTATTGAAAGGATCTATGATATACAATCGACAGCAGGAGTTTGGTATTGTATATCAGGATATAGCGCCTTATGAAGTGCTTACGACACATATGCTGCCTTATGAAGATACTTTAAAGCTGAAAGCCATTGAAGAAATGGTAGAGACTTACTATAACAGCGGTAAATTTCTGCACACACTTGAATATTTGGTGCCGCTATATGATAGTCCGTTTGCATTTTTTGAACAATTGTCTCAATACTGGATTGCAGAAAAGTGCCATTATCAGTATCAGTCTAAAATCGGTCTGTGCAATATATTGCGGGAGTTTGTACAGCAAAATAAAGCAGTGGATCAGATTCGTTTTCAGTGGCTTTTAAAATTTGACCTGGCTTTACATGAAAAACCGAAAAAACTGCCGGAATGGCTCACTGTAAGCAACGAACAGCAATATCGTCACCAGATATTAAGTTTTTACCGTGATGAGACAATGATAGAACGTTATCTGTCGCATTATAAGGGTGTGGACAGCAAAGTGACTGCACGGCAGACGCATTTGGAAGTATTCGGTGATGCGGTTCAAACAGCTGTACTGTTTGACTATGACCACAAAGATTTACTGCAGAACGCGCATTATATGGTGATTCCGTTAGAGGAATTGGCTCAAGCAGAGGCGAATTTAGTCAGAGAGAAATGATGAAAGCGGATAAGAAGCTCATATGGAAAGGTGGATTACGTTGAAACAGATTTTTTATAATGGACAAATTGTAACAATGGAGCAGGAAGGGCAAACTGTTTCTGCTATGCTGGTGGATGGCGATAAAATCGCAGCATTAGGAAGTGATGCAGAGATTTTTGCACAGAAATCAGATGACAGTATTTGTACAGATTTAGGCGGAAAGACAGTGCTGCCGGGTTTTGTAGATGCTCACGGCCAT
>JAGARS010000207.1 GCA_017622155.1 Peptococcaceae bacterium | reverse complement strand
TACATCAAAGCCTGCCATAACAGCGCTGGCAGGGTTGGTGCCATGTGCCGCATCAGGAATAATAATCTTTTTACGGCCTAAATTGCCGTTCGCTTCATGATATGCCTTTATCAGCAGTAATCCGGTGAATTCCCCATGAGCACCGGCTGCCGGCTGGAAAGTGATGTCATCCATGCCTGTCGCTTCACACAGATACAGCTTAGCAGTATCCAGCACTTTCTGACAGCCTTTTACCGTATCTGCCGGCTGCAGCGGATGAATATTGGCAAAGCCTGAAAGCGCAGCCATTTCTTCATCAATGCGAGGATTGTATTTCATTGTGCAGGACCCTAACGGATAAAACCCATCATTTACACCATGAGCGCGTTTGGCCAATGCTGTATAATGACGGCTGATTTCTGTTTCAGATAACTCGGGCAAGCGCAGTGCTTCATCACGCTGTAATGATTCCGGCATACCAATCTCAGGTACATCACATGGCGGCAATAATACACTGCCTCTGCCTGCACTGCTTTTTTCAAAAATCAGTTTCATTTTGCACACACCTCCCTGATGATTGCTGCGGCATGATTCAGCTGTTCTTTGCTGACAATTTCCGTTACGCACCACAAAATGCCATCTGCTACAGGCAGACCGCCCAGAATATCGTTTTCTGCCAAAGCATCCAGTACAGCTTCAGCTGATACCGGCAATGTGGTTACAAATTCATGGAACCATGCTCCATTGTTTTTTACTGTGACACCCGGAATTTCTGCCAGGACCTGGGCAAAGTAATGCGCTTTGCTCATAGACTGATTTGCTGCCTGCTGCATCCCGGCAGGCCCCATTGTGCTCATATATACTGCTGCAGTCAATGCACATAATGCCTGGTTGGAGCACACATTGCTGGATGCTTTTTCACGACGAATATGCTGTTCACGAGCCTGCAGTGTCAGTACATAGGCACGTTCTCCATCAGCATCTACCGTTTCGCCTACAATACGGCCCGGCAGTTTGCGCATCATAGCAGTATTGGCTGCCATAAAGCCTAAATACGGGCCGCCATATGCCAGCGGCATACCCAGCGGCTGCCCTTCCCCTACTGCAATATCAGCTCCGCACGCTGCCGGTGTTTTCATGACTGCCAGTGCAATTGGGTTGCAGCCCATAATGTATTTTGCTCCGCCTGCATGTACAATTTCACCCAAGGCTGTGCAGTCTTCAAAATTACCGTAGAAGTTTGGCTGCTGTACATAGAAACAGCATACATCCGCAGTGCAGGCTTCTTTTAAGGCATCCATATCGGTACGGCCGTCTTTTTCCGGCACCATACGCATTTCATACCCTGCTCCATAGCAATAGGTACGAATGGTAGCCACCACATCAGGATGGGTTGTGGCACTCACCAGCGCCACAGTGCGTTTGCGGTCACGGCACATGGCCACAGCCTCTGCAGCAGCCGATGCTCCGTCATATACGCTGGCATTGGATGCTGCCATACCGGTCAGCTCGCAAATCATGGTCTGATATTCAAAAATAGACTGCAGAATCCCCTGGCTCATTTCTGCCTGATACGGGGTATACGCTGTCACAAACTCTTCTTTTGCGGTAATATATTTCACAATAGATGGGATATAATGCTGATATGCACCTGCCCCGCGCAGAATTGTGCCAAACACTTTGTTTTCTTTGCTCATCGCCTCAACAGCTCTGCGCACTTCCAGCTCAGATTTGCCGGCCGGCAAATTTAACGGTTCTTTCAGCAAAACACTGTCTGGCACGTCTTTAAAAAACGCATTTACGGAATCCACACCAATGGCCGCCAGCAGTTCCTGCTGCTCCGCTCCGGTGGATGGAATATAACGTCCCATGTTGATCCTCCCTGCTTAAAATTTTATCTGGATAAAACAATTACCCCTGAATAAATGCTTCGTATTCTTCTGCACTTAACAGTTCTTCTGTTTCACTTACATTTTCTACTTTAATCATCCATGCATCATATGGAGTTTCATTAATCAGCTGAGGTGCATCCAGCAATTCTTCGTTTACTTCAGCTACTACACCGCTTACAGGGCATACTACATCAGATACTGCTTTTACAGATTCTACATCGCCGAAAGCTTCGCCGGCTGTTACATCATCGCCTGCCTGCGGCAGATTTACAAATACCAGATCGCCCAGTTCCTGCTGTGCATAGTCTGTGATACCTACAGTTACAGTACCGTCTGCATTTTCCAGTACCCATTCATGAGATTTTGTGTATTTCAGATTTGCTAAAGTTGCCATAATAAATTCCTCCTAGAATTTTTCATTAATGATTTATTGTCTGCCCGAAGGCAAGATAAACTGTGTGAATGTTGTATTGACAGGATTATATGTATTCCTGTCTTTTTTACTTAGCGAAAACAAAGGCGCAGGAAAATTTTCGTAGAACAAGGCGGCTTTTGCTGTTACGAGCGACGCGTACTCAAGGTACGCAAGGCGAGAAACAGCAAAAACAACGCAGTTATACGGAAATTTAACAAGCCTTACGCTTTTTTAGGGCGTTTGTAGAACGGCAATGGCACCACTTCCGCTGTCACTTTACGACCGCGTACTTCCACTTCTACTTCTGTACCGATTTCACTGTATGCACTATCCACCAGTGCCATTGCTACCGGCATACCGATAAATGGGCAATGGGTGCCGGATGTAGTCATCCCGATCTGCATATCACCTTTAAATACCGGGCAATGTTCGCGCACAAT
>JAGARS010000206.1 GCA_017622155.1 Peptococcaceae bacterium | reverse complement strand
TTTATTTATCACGAAAATTCAGAAAAATACATTTGTCTTTTCGCCAAGGATCCGTTATACTTGAAATATATTTTTATAACATTCTGTTCACCAAAGATGTATAAGCTTTGTTTCAGGCTTTTTTTATTTTTTCTGTATTACTTTATATACTTTATATTAGACAATCAGCAGAAAGAAGGAATATTCATGATGTTGAACAATCGCTGGATTAACGGTGCAATCCCAGCTGTAGGAATCCACTTGAGCATTGGGGCTGTATATGCCTGGTCCGTATTCACCAATCCGGTAATGGAGGCACTAGATGCTCCGTTGTCCCAAGTGTCTTGGGTATTTAGTATTGCAATCTTTTTCCTTGGTATGTCTGCGGCTTTTTTAGGCACTATTGTAGAAAATATGGGTCCACGTAAATCAGGCGCACTGTGCGGTTTATTTTATTGTACAGGGCTTATCGGAAGCGGTTTTGCTATCAGTATCGGCTCTCTGCCACTCCTGTATCTGTTTTACGGCTGTATCGGCGGTATCGGTCTTGGCATTGGCTATATCACTCCGGTAAAAACACTGGTGAACTGGTTTTACGACCGTCCAGGGCTGGCTACAGGGCTAGCAATTATGGGTTTTGGCTTCGCTGCTGCACTGGCAGGTCCAATCATCAGCAACCTGATTATCAATGTAGGGCTGGTAAATACCTTCTATACCATCGGTATTGTCTACTTTATTATTATCATGTTGTCTGCATTCTTTATTCATCCTGTACCGGAAGGCTATCTGCCGGAACAGCAGGAGCATAAAGATCGTCGCAAGCAGTACACTGCCAACGAAGCTATGAAAACATGGAAATTCTATGCATTATGGTTTATGCTGTTTATCAACATCACCTGTGGAATTGCGCTCTTGTCTGTTGCATCTCCAATTCTGCAGGAAACCACCGGCATGAGTGCTGTAGCGGCAGCAAGCATCGTAGGTGTTATGGGTATTTTCAACGGAGGCGGTCGTTTGGGATGGGCTACACTGTCTGACTATTTCGGCAGAGATGTGGTATATACAGGGTTCTTTGTACTGGAAATTGTAGCAATGCTGATTCTTGGTAATGTACAGCAGGTAATCCTGTTCCAAGTATTCCTGTTTATCGTAATGACATGTTACGGCGGCGGTTTCTCCTGTATCCCGGCATATCTGGGCGATGTATTCGGTACCAAACATTTAAGTTCTATCCATGGCCGTATCTTGACTGCATGGGCATGTGCCGGTATTGTAGGGCCTTGTATCATCTCCGCAGCAAAAGAAATGCTATCCACTTATCAGGACACACTGTTCATCTTTGCAGTACTGTATGCATGTGCACTGGTGGTATCCGCGTTCCTGCTGTATAAACTGCGCACAGAATAATATCTTAACAAAACAATTCAGGCGATTCCGTCATCGACGGAACCGCCTTTTTTCATGGGTAATATTCATATAAAAAGCAAACGGGACAGGTCACCTGTCCCCTACAATTTACCCATTGGTATCATGTAGGGGACGGGTTTCCCGTCCCGCTGGTTTTTTATTTCGTTATGATCTACCTAGTTTTTATTCTTCGTCGTCTTTGCCCAGCGCGATGATGGAACGTTCCAGTTCACGCAGTGCTTCTTTGTCTTCGGCTGTCAGTTTGGCATTGACTGCTTCTACGCAATGTTTGATCAGCAATGCTTTGTCGTTCTGTGCTGCAAAGAAATTAGATTTTGGGAAGAACGGTGCTGTGGTATCTTTCAGCTGTTTACGGATTTCTTTGTTATCCAGCAGGTTTCGCCAGGAAATCTTCTTGTTATGCCAAATTACATTCAAGTCTACAATACGGCGATTGCTTGCACTGTATTCCAGACCCATCAGCATTTTCTTCAATTCTAATGGTTCCAGGAAAGTCAGCAAGCGAATATGGTAGGTACCTACCGGATCCGAGAATGCGCTCACTTCACGGTTCCACGTTTCGGTAACGATATAACCCAGATTCAATGCCTGAATAGCTTTCACCAGACGTTTGTACTGCAAATCATACACTTCATAACGGTCATAGATGCGCAAATCTACCATATGCCATGCGTTTGGCTCAAAGGCTTTTGCCAGATAGCGTGGTGCATGAATACAAAGATAACTCATCAGCTCTGCATATGGCTGATTGATAAACAGCGTATCTTTGCAGAATTCTCTCCCAGCTTCTGTTTCATTCATCAGAAATGCTACGATAACGCCTTCGTTGTTTTCGCGCAGCAATAAGTCTCTGGTGGAAGTGCGTTCGCACTGAAACTCTGCCTGAATTTTATCTACTACCGGTGCATGTTCCCCCAGGCTGTTGAATACTACTACCTGCGGCAATGCACGCATAGATGCAATCAGCGGCTTTACTTCTGCATCCATCATGTGGCACAGAATGTATTCCATGTTCTGCTCCATACCGAAGTACATGGTGCCGTCTGCTTCATTCTGCGCGGTGTCTACCACGCATATGATACTTGCGATGTTCTGGTCATGTTTGCCTAAGCCCATCTGTGCCATCTGCACTGCCTGAAAATGATCGATAAAATATTGTTTCAGTTCCTGCGGCTGTGTGGTTTTGGCCACTGCCATTTTAGGACCCGGTGCTACTAAATTTAACATATAAATTCCTCCTGTCCTGCTTTATGCTTTCTGTTTTTTCGGACCATACAGCGTGCTTACCAGCGTTGCGCTGCTCGTATCCAGCCCGCGCACTTCTACCTGTTTGCCATAGCCTTCAAACTTGCTGACTGTCTTTTTCAGCGCTGTGGCTGCCGATTCGTCCAGAAGTCTCGCATTGGAGAAATCCAGAATTACCAGTTCGGAGTTATCTTTAAAATCAAATGCATCCATCATAGGTTCAGTAGACGCAAAGAATACCTGACCGTTTACATTGTAAGTAGCGGTGGTGCCGTGCATTGCTTTTTCCACTTTGATTTTGGACATCTGCATTGCAAAGAAGATCGCTGTCATTACCAGACCGATCACTACGCCGTATGCCAGGTTGTCGGTTACGGTTACCACTGCCACTACCACAATGATTACCAGTGCATCGGTGCGAGGCATTTTGGTCAGGTTACGCAGAGAATCCCAGTCAAAGGTAGCGATAGATGCAGTAATCATAACTGCTACCAGCGCTGC
>JAGARS010000205.1 GCA_017622155.1 Peptococcaceae bacterium | reverse complement strand
GCTCCTACTGAAAACCAAAAATCTGTTTCACAAGATAAACTGTTTGACAATGAAGATGAAATAGTGTTAAATGCAGAATTTAAAGCAAAAGCTAATTTAAATATAACTTCTGAAACACTGCCTTTAGTTAATACAGATTTGAATAAATCGAAATCTGTTATGGAACAAAATTCGAAAGATTCTAATTCGGAGTTTATAAAACAATTAACTGTTATAGGTCAGTTGAATCATGCATTTATTTTGGCACAGAATGCAGAAGGACTGTATATTATTGATCAGCATACCTGTCATGAGCGTATTTTGTATGAAAAATTTATGCGTGAAGAGGCAGAAAAAGCACAGCTTTCTCAGCCGCTATTAATTCCTGTAACAGTAACATTATCAGCGCATCAAGATGCAGTCTTGATGGAACATATTTTTACACTGCGTGATTTAGGCTTTGTAATCGAACATTTTGGTGACCGCAGTTATTTATTGCGGAGCTTGCCGTTAGGGCTGCATGACTTGCCTGATGCAGATCGATTCTTTATGGATTTGCTGCATGATTTGGAAACACAAAAAAATATTACACCGGCATTGATTAAAGAAAAATTGCTGATTACAGCTTCCTGTAAAGGCGCTGTAAAAGCAAATTGGCCGCTTACTGATATTGAGATGAAAACACTTTTATATGATTTGTCTCAAGTGGAAAATGCTCATACCTGCCCACATGGAAGACCAATTATTTATAAAATTACGATGCAGGAGCTGTATAAAATTTTTAAACGAGGCACGTATCATGAATAACTGGGCGATTACTACGAGTAAAAGCAGAGGCAAACATAATCTGGGTTTATCAGAAGATGCACGGTGTCTTGCAAATGAATTGCAAATTCCGGAAATTGCACGCGATAATAAAGGAATTGGCAAACTGATTGAGCAGTATGCATTAGATATCTTGCTTGTTGAAGAAGAAAATTCTCTTGTAGCACATTGGCAGGATGGTCAGAGTTTTAACTATCATCCGGGAATGTCAGTGCCACGCATCAAGCATATCAAAGATGGGGATTCTGATATGCTTGTCGATGTGTTAGGTATTGCATCGGGGGATCGCGTACTGGACTGCACCATGGGCATGGCTAGTGATGCGGTTACGATATCTTTTGCCTTAGGGTCGGAAGGCAGTATAACAGCCCTGGAAAGCAGTCCGGTTATTTATGCGGTTACCGGTTATGGGCTAAAACACTGGAACTGGCAGCAGGAAAGCAAAGCAATGCGTCAGGCAATGGAGCGTATTGTACCGATTTGCTGTAAGTACGAAACATACCTGCAGGAATTGCGTGAAAAAGAGGAACCACAATATGATGTGATATATTTTGATCCGATGTTTGAACGTCCAATTATGGAATCTTCCGGTATTGCATCTTTGCGCAAAGCAGCAGATTATGCACCGCTGACACAGGAAATTCTGGAGCTGGCCGGAACATTGTGCCGCAAACGAGTTGTAGTAAAACATCGTGAAGGAACATTAAAGCATTTGCATTTCGATAAAATTGAAGGCGGAAAATACAGTCCCCTTTCTTATGGAATTTTGAATGCGAAATAAAAATGAAAGGAGTGGGGCAAGATGAACATAATAGATAACGAAACAGCACAAAGTGCGTTAAAACCATTGGTGATTCTGGTAGGCCCTACTGCTGTAGGTAAAACAGCTGCCAGTATTGGTCTTGCAAAAGCTTTGAACGGTGAGATTATTTCCGGTGATTCTATGCAGATTTACAAAGGACTGGATATTGGCACCGCAAAAATTAGCAAAGAAGAAATGCAAGGTGTACCGCATCATTTGATTGATATCAAAGAACCATGGGAGTCGTTCAGCGCAGCAGAATTTAAGCATTTGGCCGATGCAGCTATTGCTGATATTCACAGTCGCGGCAAATTGCCGATTATCGTAGGTGGTACAGGGTTTTATATCAATGGTGTGCTGTATGAATATCATTTTGGTGAAGCAGACACAGATGAAGTCTATCGTGCCCGGCTGGAACAATTTGCAGCAGAAAATGGGAATGAAGCATTATGGAATATACTTAATGAAAAAGATCCTGACTCTGCAGCGAAATTGCACAGCAATGATACAAAACGTATTATACGCGCACTGGAAGTACTGCATGTGACAGGTATACGGGCATCAGAACGACAAAACACGGTAGACAAAGGGAAACTTCGTTATAACGCGGTGTATATCGCATTGAGTCTGCCGAGAGAAATTCTATATGAACGAATCAACAAAAGAGTAGAGCAGATGATTGCAGATGGCTTGGAGCAGGAAGTGCGCAATGCTTTGAACTCAGGCGTAGCACAGGATGCTTTAGCTATGACCAGTTTGGGATATCGGCAAATAATACAATATATGAACGGAGAAATTTCTTTGGAACGTGCTATCGAACTGATTCAGCGAGATACAAGGCATTTTGCCAAACGACAGCTTACCTGGTTTCGTCATGACCCCAATATTCAATGGGTAGATAAAGCAGATAAGAGTGATGCACAGATAGAAGCAGAATTAGTACAGATTGTGCGTCAAAAGTTAGAACATGTGTAGGAAAAAGAAATGTATAAAAAAAGGTTCTGGTACAGTAATTACTGTATCGGAACCTTTTTTATATTAAATTTTTATCCACCGGCAACCGGTGACATGAAAATCACGGTATCGCCGTCTTGTAACTTGCTTCTTTTATTGCCTTTGTTTCCATTGATTAAGATAATACATTTATCTAAATCTTTTTTACTGATTCGTTCAGATTGGAGGCAAAGATTGTCACAAAGCTGTTTCATTGTATCAGCTTCTAAGTGCAGTTCTTTGATTCCCGATTCGATACGAAGCAGTCCAAATAGTTTAACAGTAATCATTTAATTTTTAGACGACGCAGTGTTTTTTCTTTCGGGATACCGTTTTTATCCCATCCGCGTGCTTGATAATAGGTTTTTTTCATGGTTTCCAAAGGCACTTTGGTTTCAGGATGTTTTGGATCCTGCGGTACATTTGTTAAGCGTTTCGGTAATTTGTCGTTTTCGGCTGTAATACCAAAACGGTTATTAATCATACGTTCCAGATTGTAACCGCGTTCGCCGATTTCAATATAATGACCGAAATCCATTTTCATCCCTATGGCCAGTGTAAACATTTTTGTATGATGAAACATTGGCAGATGCAATGCACAGATACGAGGAAATTTGTTGATCAGTCTTACTGCCCAGCCTACATGGGTGGCAGCAAAATTGACGATTTTAACCAGCATGCCATTTGGCTTGTTTAATAAAAACGCAGGGAAGAATGCGTAAGAGGTAAACAGGCACTGTCCGGATGCTGAAATCATTTCCATTAAATCCTGGAACAGCATTGTAAAATCTGCTTTGGCTTTCGGTGTTTGAGAATCTACGTTTAAACCCAACCCTTCCAAAATTACCAGATAACCGCCGTTTAAATGACATCCGCCACGATTGGATACAGCATAACCCAAGCCTTGACCAACGGCACGGCGTGGTTCGTATGCAGAAAGTTCTAACCCTTTAGAATGCATAGCAAATTCTTTGCCGCCATACTTTTCACTTAAGCGTTTTGTACCTTCGGCCAGTTCGTCCCCGATACCGCGACGATGAGCGATATCATCAAAAATAGAAGAGAGGGTATCAATAGAGCCAAAGGAGAGGCCGTTGTGCCAAAGCCCTTTTTCGTTAGCTTCCATTGCCCAGGCGATTGTACCGGCAGCAGAGATGGTATCCATACCTAGTTCGTCCAGTTCATAGTTCCAGTCTAAGATTTTTTGTAAATTACAGTTTCCAATATTGCCGCCTAACAGAACAAGAGTTTCAAGTTCCGGCCCCTTTACGGTTTTGTCATATACTTTTACTGTTCTTGCGCAGCGAATCGGGCATGTTGCACAGCCTTTATTGGTGATATTGTATTCTTCTGCAAGTGTTTCACCGCTGACTTTTTCAAAGTCTTCGAAATGTCCAGCGGAAGCATTTCTGGTGGATAGTAATCCATGCATCTGCATAGAGCTTACCAAACCTGCAGTTCCCAGCTTCGGCAGCTGTTTGCCGGTGAGTGGATGGCTTTGCAAATACGAAACCCATTTTTTAATCCATTGGGCGGTTTGCTCTTTATCGTGTACAGGTACCATTTTCGTCCCGCTGACAGTAATGGCCTTCAGGTTTTTCCAGCCAAGCACCGCCCCCAGACCGGTACGGCCTGCAGAACGCTCGTCACTGACGATAGAAGCGTATTTTACCAGATTTTCACCGGCAGGACCGATGCAAAGTTTTCCAAAGTTTTTCTTGCCAATCAGCTCAATCAGTTTTTCTTGACATTCGCCTGTTTTAGTACCCCATAATTCGTCAGCATCATGAAAGATGAATTGTTCCTCGTTGATTTCCAGCCAGCGCTTTTTACGGCATTGTCCTTTTAGAATCAATGCATCGTAGCCTGCTTTCTTCAAATAAAGTCCAAAGCTGCCGCCGCAGTTGGATGATGCCAAAATACCTGTTTGGGGTGAAAGTGCGGAAATATTAAAACGAGCAGAGCTTGGTGCCCCAGTACCGGTAAGCGGACCGGTAGAAATGACCACCCAGTTGTCTTCTGAAAAGGCAGTTTCTTTACCGGTTAAGTGATCGGCCAGAATACGGGCAGCCATAATTTTGCCGCCAATATACAGTTCTCGTTCTGTATCGCTCCACGGGTATTCGGAAACGGTTTCTGTGGTTAAGTCCACAGCCATTACTTTCCCCATGTAGCCGCTATATTTTAAACTCATAAGTAATTCTCCTTTAGGAGGATACGATAGGGATTACTTCGTATTCCTGATTTAATAAATCAAAATAATACATAGTGCCTGTTTGTACAGCATGGCCTGTAAGCAGTTTAACGCACAATGCGGTTTGTATAGATG
>JAGARS010000021.1 GCA_017622155.1 Peptococcaceae bacterium | reverse complement strand
TGGTTGGCACACCGTCGGCATCCAGTACCGATACCAGTGCTTCACCTACGCCCAGTGCCTGCAATGCTTCTTCGGTATCAAAGTTTGGATTTTCACGGAAGGATTGTGCTGCTGCGCGCAGTGCTTTCTGATCTTTTGGTGTGTACGCACGAAGTGCATGCTGCACACGGTTGCCAATCTGGCTCAGTACGCTATCGGGCAGGTCAGACGGGCTCTGGCTGATAAACCATACGCTAACCCCTTTGGAACGAATGAGACGCACTACCTGTTCTACTTTTTCTACCAGTGCTTTTGGTGCATCATTGAACAGTAAATGGGCTTCGTCAAAGAAGAATGCCAGTTTCGGCTTGTCCAAATCGCCTGCTTCCGGCAGCATTTCATACAATTCCGACAACATCCACAACAGGAATGTCACATACAAGAGCGGATGCTGGAACAGTTCCTGACATTCCAGAATGTTCATCACACCTTTGCTCGCTTCGTCCCAGTCAATCCAGTCGGATAAATCCAGGGCAGGCTCGCCGAAAAAGATATCGCCGCCTTCGTCTTCCAGCTCTAACAGCGCGCGCTGAATGGCGCCGATAGACTGGCTGGAGATATTGCCGTAGGTCAGTTTGTAGTCTTTGGCATTGTCGCCCACGTACTGCACCATGCTGCGCAAATCTTTCAAGTCCAAAAGCAACAGGCCTTTGTCGTCGGCAATGCGAAATACAATACGCAAAATACCGCTTTGGGTATCATTGAGCCCCAAGAGGCGGCTTAAGAGCTCCGGCCCCATTTCAGAAATAGTGGTACGAACCGGATGGCCCTGTGCACCGTATACATCCCAGAATCGTACCGGGTAGCCGGTATAGGTGAAGTTTTCAATTTTCATATTGTCGATGCTGCGACGAATGTGTTTATTTTCTGCACCCGGCGCACACATGCCGCTCAAATCGCCTTTGATATCGGTGACAAATACCGGCACACCCATATCGCTAAAGGATTCTGCCACTACTTTCAGTGTTACAGTTTTACCGGTACCGGTAGCCCCGGCAATGAGGCCATGTCGATTGGCCATGCCCGGCTCCAGATACACACGGTTCTCGCCGGTGGCAATCCATATTTTATGTTCGTCCTGTATATACATTGCGATTCCTCCTAAAAACGGGATGCCGAGGACATCTTCCATACAATCAGCACGCTTATACACTGCCGAATATTTGATTATTCGCGGCTTGCATGCCATCAGCTTCGCCTTGCAAATAATCAAATGATTCGGCACTGCATATGTTACAGCACTGTTGCAGGGGATGACATCCGGCATCCCGTGTGCATTTTTTATGTTCTATTTAAATATAAGCGAGAATGGACATGAACGATGGGAGCAAGAGCCCGATGGACAGCATTGCCACCAGCACGATCAGAAAGATTTTCTGCATTTTGCTCTGCTTTTTCTTGTCATAGAAATTCATAGCAATCCTCCGTTCTAGTCTCTCAAATATTCCTCTACTGCATGCATAACTGCACCGCCATCACCTACTGCGGTAGTTACCTGACGCAGTTTCTTCTGACGCACATCACCGATGGCAAATACGCCCGGCAGGTTGGTTTCCATTTCTTCATTGGTAATGATATAGCCATGGCTGTCTACCGCCAGATCATCGGGCAGGAAAGAGCCGTTTGGAGAATACCCAACGAAAATAAACACACCATTTACATCCAGTGTACTGATTTCTTCGGTTTTTACGTTTTTCAGGCTCAGCTGGGTCACTTTGTCTTCGCCGATGATATCATCTACGACTGTATCGTACAGAATGTGCAGTTTTTCGTTGCTCAGTGCACGATTCTGTGCAGTTCTGTTGGCACGCAATGCATCACGGCGATGAATCAGAGTAACGCTGGAGCACATTTTGGTCAGATACATGGCTTCTTCTACAGCGGTATCGCCGCCGCCTACAACTGCTACCGGCTGATCTTTGAAGAAGAACCCGTCACAGGTAGCGCAGTAAGATACCCCTCTGCCGCGCAGACGGCCTTCGTTGGATACGCCCAGTGTTTTTGGTTTGGCACCGGAAGCAATGATTACTACTTTCGCTTCGATGGTCTGATTTTCTGTAGTAACTTTTTTGATTTCGCCGGAGAGTTCAGCGCTCATCACCTGTTCATAAATCACTTCTACACCAAAGGTCTGTGTCTGTTCAAAGAATTTCAGCATCAGCTCCGGCCCGGAAATGCCTTCCGGAAAGCCCGGATAGTTTTCAATCATATCGGTAGTAGCTGCCTGCCCGCCCGGGATGCCGTGTTCCACCAGTGCTGTTTTATAACCTGCACGCGCTGCATAAATAGCCGCTGTCATACCTGCAGGCCCTGCACCGATAATTAATACTTCATACATAGTAAAGTTCCTCCTTATTATATGGAAATACTGATCCGTTACATAATACTATTTTCTTACACAATACCATTATCATACCACAAAAAATGCGCGGGAGCAATTCCCGCGCATTTATTTTGCTGTTCAATTTTTATTTTATTTCAGATAGTTAATTGGATTTTTGGTACTGCCGTTTACGATTACTTCGAAATGTAAATGCGGACCGGTACTTCTGCCGGTGTTGCCGCACAGCCCAATCAGCTGACCTCTTTCTACTGTATCGCCAACTTTTACTTTGTATGCAGATAAGTGTGCATATCTTGTTTTCATTCCATTGCCATGATCCACTACGATGCAGTTGCCATATGCATAATACCAGCTTGCCAGCACAACTTTACCGCCGGCTGCAGAATAAACGCCTCTGCCGATTTTCCCGCCGATATCGATACCGCTATGGAATCCGCTGCTTCTTGTGCCGTAAGGAGATGTAATTTTACCGCTCATCGGCCAGTTCAGAATGCCGTCACCGGAACGAGAGGATAACGCTACTGCTTTTGTACCTTTGTTTACTACTGCAGATACCGGTTCAGAAATCACAATCTCATTCAGAGTGGTTTTTTCTACCACAGCGCCGCTGGTTTCTTTTACTTCATAGGTAACCATTTTTTTACCGTTGGTACCTTTTTTGACTACCTGTGTTTCGCCTCTGTAAAGATTTGCGGTTTCTTTGTATTCTGTCGCATATGCGATAGATTCTTCTACAGTAATTTCTTTTACAACCACTACATTAATCAGCGGTTCTAAACAGTTTAAATTTAATACCTGTCCAATTTTCAAACGGTTTGGATTTACTTCCGGATTTAACTGCTGCAATTCACTGACTGTCACATCATAATTTCTTGCGACTGTCCAAAACGATTCGCCTTTCTGTACAGTATGTGTTTTTACAGCCTCTTTACCGGCCTGTACTTCTGCGATTACTTCAGCCAGTGTTTTGATTTCATCAACTTTTACATTGCCGGCTTCCACTGTTACATCTTCCAGGAATTCAACAGATTTGATGGTAGCATCGCCCTGATTTGCCAAGGCACCTTCTTTCAGCTTGTCCAGAACAGCCTGTGCTTCTGCCTCAGTCGCTACAGAGAATTTATATTCGCCATTGTTTACATTCAGTGTAGCGCCTTCTGTCAGCCAGTCTACCTGTTCCTGAATTACTGCAGCGACTTCTTCATCTGTCATAAAGTCGTTTTCAAAACTATGCACAGCTTTGATTTCTACAGTATTATATGCAGATACAACATCAAGCCCGGAAGCTGCTTCTGCTACTTCCTGCGCTTCATTGAGCGCCTGCGTCACAACAGCTTTGGATGCTACATTCCCTACTTTTTTCCCGTCGATTTCCAGAGAATAAGATGTGCTTAAAGTACATACACTGAGCACTGCTACAACTGCAGCTGCAGCTACAGCACCAATCATATACTTTTTACTGCCTTTTTCTTCGATAAAACATTTAAATTCTTTGAACTTTGCCGTCAGATTGTTCATTGGTTACGCAGAGAATCTCTGCTTGCCGCCCCTTTCTTTTCGTTGGAGTTCTAAATTTGTTAAGGATAACTCTATCTCTATTTTTCATTTAACGAATAAACCGTCTCAAAATCGGTGTCCTTCCGACACTTTTAACGGTGCTTATTCTAACATAATTCTGCCAATTTGAAAAGCGAATTTCGCAATTTGTAACCACCTTGTTACTAATTGCACACAACCTTACACACAAATATCTCTGAGCTTTTTCTGCCTGAAATCTATATCTGTACATTTGCACCGTCTGTTTTTGCTTTCAACACTGTATCTGCACATTTGCCTGCAGCGGTACAACGGCATAGTACAGTACAAACAAATAAAACGAATTTCTTTATTCCATGTATGTCCGAAAAAAAGCAGTACCTTTGCAGTCGATTTCGCGCTAAACGAAAAATGAGGCGCAAAATCATAGTGATCTTTGAGAG
>JAGARS010000204.1 GCA_017622155.1 Peptococcaceae bacterium | reverse complement strand
CGACTTGGATATCTTATCATCTTTCTACCCTATATGTCAACCGTTTTTTCTCTGTTTTTCCCTTAATCAAACTTATGGTTTTTATTTTCCGCTTCATTAAGCTGTTTTGCTTTAAATGAAGGGCGTGCTTGCCTGACAAAGTATCAGACAAACACCCCTTTACATGAATCAAAATCAGACAAGTATTAAAAATCATCACGCATAGTCGCACCGGTACTTGCGGAAGTTACCAGATGAGCATAGCGTTTCAGATAAGAGTTCGGGAAGGTGTCTACTTTTTTCGGTGTCCAGCCTTCTTTGCGTTTCGCCAGCACTTCATCAGAAACTCTTAACTCCAGTTTACGATTCGGAATATCAATGGCAATGATATCGCCTTCTTCAATAAAGGCAATCGGGCCGCCTTCCGCTGCTTCCGGAGATACATGACCGATTGCGGCACCTGCTGTCCCGCCGGAGAATCGGCCATCGGTAATCAGCGCACACTCTGTATCCAGTCCGGCACCAATAATTGCAGCAGTTGGGCTCAGCATTTCACGCATGCCCGGCCCGCCTTTTGGCCCTTCATAACGAATTACCACAACATCACCTGCATGAATCTGATTGCCGGTAATGGCAGCAAAGGCTTCTTCTTCCGAATTAAATACACGAGCCGGACCTTCATGTACCATCATTTCCGGTTTAACACCGGCAGCTTTTACAACAGCACCGTCCGGAGCCAGATTCCCGTTCAGAATTGCAATACCGCCGGTTGCAGAATGCGCATTATCCAGAGAACGAATCACTTCTCTGTCAAAAACTTCAGCATTTGCCAAACGTTCTTTTAAAGTTTTACCGGTTACATTGATACAATCCCCATTGATCAAACCGCCATCCAGCAAAGTTTTCAGTACACCATCCATACCGCCGGCAGCATACAGCTGCTGAATATGATGTTTACCGGATGGATTCAATTTGCTAATATGTGGTACGATACCGCTGATACGATCAAACTCATCCAGAGACAGCTCAACCTGTGCCTGTTTGGCAATAGCCAGTAAATGCAGCACCGTATTACTGGAACCGCCAATCGCCATATCCGCAGCGATTGCATTCTGGAATGATTCCAATGTCAAAATATCTCTCGGTTTGATATCCTGTTCTACCATTTTTACAATTTCCATACCTGCGCGTTTTGCCAATGCACGGCGATCCCCATATACAGCAGGAATTGTGCCGTTGCCAGGCAGAGCCATACCCAGCACTTCCGCCAGACAGTTCATGGTATTTGCAGTATACATCCCCGCACAGCTGCCGCAGCCCGGACAGGAATTTCTAGCGATGTCTTCTAAATCATCTTCTGTAATTTTCCCGCTGGTGCACTGACCAACCATTTCAAACGGCCCCTTGATTAAGTCAGAAGGCTGACCTTTATAGCTGCCGGCCAGCATTGGACCGCCACTAATATAAATGGATGGAATATTCAAACGTGCCGCTGCCATCAGCATACCCGGTACAATTTTGTCACAGTTTCCGATTAAAACCAGACCGTCAAATTTATGCCCCATTGCGACAGACTCGATAGAGTCCGCAATCAGTTCACGAGTAGCCAGCGGATATTTCATACCGCTGTGATTCATAGCAATCCCGTCGCAAATACCGATTGCAGGGAATTCCATTGGTGTACCGCCACCGGCCAAAACACCTTTTTTTACAGCTTCTGCAATTTCATTCAGATGAAAATGCCCGGGAATAATTTCATTGTGTGCACATACTACACCAATTAAAGGTTTTTCTAAATCTTCAGGCAAATAACCCATAGCATAAAACAAAGAACGATGCGGTGCACGTGCAACGCCTTTGGTAACTTCATGACTTCTCATCAGCAATACACTCCCTGTTTCATAAAATATATGTAGAATATTGTATCATTATTTTACTGCCTTGCAAATAGGTAATGAAATATTATTATGAATACACAAAACAATTTTGTATACAAAATTTATTAACGGCATAATGTTTATAATGTGCGATTACGTTATTCCTCTTTTCTATCTTCAAAAATTTATCTTCAAAAACAAGAAAAAGACTGCCGCTATGCGACAGTCTTTCGTTGATACGAATGATAAATCAAACGCAACCTGTTGGTTTTGGCAGACCAGCTACTTTACAAGCACCTTTAGCTGGGCCAGATGGGAACAGATCATAGATTTCTTTCAGGGAGTAACCGGATTCTTTGGTCATTTTACGAACCATTGGAGCGATACCGTATTCAGCGAAATAGCCTCTCAGGTAGTTAATAATTTTCCAATGATCTTCGTTTAAATCTTCAACGCCTTCTTCTTTTGCTAAGAATTTAGCAACGTCTTCATTCCACTGATCCAGAACTACTAAGAAACCATCTTCGTCCAGTTCTACAGCCTGGCCATTTACTTCAATGTTTGCCATGATAATAATCTCCTCTACATTTTAAATTTATCATATCTGTGTTTAGGGTCGACAAAATCAGGATATTCGACCAGATAATCACGCAGCCACGACATTGCCTGCTCGATACCGTCGGCTGTACCCGCTTTATATTCGCTGGATTTTGTTGCCTGCATCTCGGTTACCAAGTCGTCGCAAAACGTCATATATTCAATCAAATCGTCCATCAATGCCATTTTATTTCCCCCTATTTTTTACCGCCTGCCGGACCCGAAAGCCCGGCAAACAGATAAAAACTGATTAAAACTGCTGCATTAGGTCAAAAGCTTATGCTTTTGGCAGAGTAACGTAAGAAGTACCCAGATACAGGAATTCTACTTTACCTTCCATAGCTAATGCGTTAACAGCTACGTCTACATCTTTTTTCTTAACGTCTAAAGCTGTAGCGATTTCTTTGTTTTTCATTTTGTCTTTGGTAGTCAGAACTTCCAGGATTTTAGCCTGTAATTCTTCCTGTGTGTATTCAGCCATTTTTGGCACACCACCCGTTTTAAAATTTTAGCTAACCTATATGGTCAGGCTGCAAACTTATTTTGTAAATTTGAAGCCGTTACCAACATGGTATGTTTTAACGGAGAATGTGAAGTCGTCGATGTGTTTGTCGGTAAATTCTAAGCCAGCGATTTCGAAGAATTTTTCCCAACCGATTCTTTCAATCCATTCACCATAACGTTCGCCTTTGCGAGCACCTTCAACCCAAATTTCAACCAGATGTCTGATTGTCTGAACCAGAGTATCCCATCTTGGTGGTTCGTTTGGAATGAATGGAACTGCTAATTTAGAGAATGTTGGAGCGGTACGAGCATTGGATACTTTACCACCAACGAAAATAGCAATACCGTCATTGTCAGGGTCAGCGATTGGCAGAGCAGGACATACGGAGAAGCAGTTACCGCAGTACATGCATTTGCTTTCGTCGATTGTAACGGATTTCGCTTTTGGATTTGGTCTAATAGCAGCTTTTGGACAAGAAGCAATGATGTTAGGAATTTCGCAGCCGTTCTGAACTTCTTCATCAATTACTCTTGGAATTTTTCTGTGGATACCAACCCAAGCGATGTCGGAGCAGTGTACAGCACCGCACATGTTCAGGCAGCAAGCCATGGAAACTTTCAGTTTAGCTGGCAGATCGTCTTTTTTGAAGTATTCAAACAGATCGTCCATAACAGCTTTAACTGTACCGGAAGCATCTGTAGCAGCACTGTGGCAGTGTACCCAACCCTGTGTGTGCAGGATGTTTTTCAGGGATTTACCTGTACCACCTACTGGCCAACCTTCAGCTTCTAATTCAGCGATCATTGGTTCAATGTTTTCTTCTTTTTCAGTTAAGAATTCAACATTGTGACGAGATGTGAAACGCAGTTTGCCTTCGCAGTATTTGTCAGCGATTTCAGCGAACCATCTTAATGTTTCGATAGATAACAGACGAGGAGAACCTACACGTACTGTGTACAGAGCACCTTCAGGACCAACGTGTTTCATAACACCTGGTTTCAGGTATTCATGGTACTGCCACTGTCCGTAGTTTTTCTTACTCATTTCAGGCATTTTGTCCCAATAATGAGGAGGACCGATATCAGTTGGAGCGAATTGAGAAATCATTAGTTAGCACCTCCGTTTTCGTTTTCGAAATCTTCTGGATACCAGAAGTAATATGGGTTTTCACGAGGATGTTTAACCATCTGTGGGATTGGATCCAGTTCAACAGCCTGCAGGAATTCACGCATACCTTTTCTGTAGATCAGTTCGCCCAGTCTTTCACGAACTTTTGCGTTTTCATCCCACCATTCCCAAGTCTTTTCAACTAATTCTTTGAATTCTTCGTAGTCGTTTTCTTTATCCATTGGCATAAATGGAACAACTACCCAAGATAAGAATGCGGACTGAACGATAGTAGCTTTACCACCCATCAGGATAGTAGCGCCTTTTTCTTTACCAACATGTAAAGCTTTTGGCATTTCGTTGATGCAGTGCATGCATTTTACGCAGTTGTCATTGTCAACTGTGATTTCTTTTTTGTCTGCATCGAAGGAAATGCATTTGGTTGGGCAGTAGCCGCATACCAGACCTTCGATATCAAAACCAGCGTCAGCATATTTAGCAACTTCAGCCTGGTCAATCTGGATAGCGTCTCTCCATGTACCTAATACGGAAATATCTGCACGAGCCTGTGCGGAGATACAGTCGTTAGGGCAACCGGAAACTTTAATTTTGGATTTGTAAGGCCACATTGGTCTGTGCAGTTCCATCTGGTAAGCCTGTGTAATGTTGTACAGGAAATCCAGTGTGTCGAAGCAAGCATATTCGCAACGACCAGGACCTACGCAGCAGGATGGGGTTCTGAAGTTAGAACCGGAACCACCTAAGTCCCAACCAGCCCAGGAGAAATCGTTAAAGCAATCCTGCAGATGATCTGTTGTAGTACCCAGGAATACGATGTCACCTGTTGCACCGTGCATGTTGGTCAAACCGGAACCGTGTTTTTCCCAAATGTCGCACAGTGTACGAATGTCTTCAGAGTTGTAGAACCAACCGGATGGCTGGTTAACACGTACTGTGTGGAATTCTGTAACAGCTGGGTATTTTTCAGGGCTGTCAGTATAACGACCGATAACACCGCCGCCGTAACCTCTAACACCTACGATACCACCGTGTTTCCAGTGTACACGTTTTTCTTCATAAGAATCTTCTAATAAATCTAATAAAGCAGCAGACTGTTCGTTTTTAGCAGCGCTTTTTTCGATTTCTTTGACGAAAGATGGCCATGGGCCTTTTTTCAGTTCGTCCAGCATTGGTCTAGCTTTTGCCAAAATCATACACCTCCATGATTATTTGTAGCAATTAGCTTGCTATTTTCTCATACCTTTTCGAAATCTAAATTAGAATTCAGCTAATGTGATAGCTTCTACTGGGCAAATCAGTACGCAGCTCTGGCAACCCAGACATTCGTTATCTGTAACTTCAGCGTGTTCATTAACAACGAATACGGAACCTGGGCAAGCGCTTGCGCATTCACCACAAGCAACACATTTTTCTGCATCTACGCTTGGCATAAACATTCTAAAACAACTCCTTTCAGGTTGGAATTAACCAGCTTCACTAATTGATAATTCCTCGACCAAACACATCAACTCAGTAAAATACCAAGTTAAATCAAACACACTATTATCATTACATATTCTTCGGATTTTTGCAATATTTTTTTCGAAAAATTAGGACAATTTTGCGTGTAAAAATAATAATCTTTCAATTTGAGAATAATAAAAAAAATCTATCAAGCCATATTATTCTTATTTTAAGAATATTCTTATATATCTTTTTGATTATCCTTCCAGTTTCGCGCCAATGTACAGAAACTTTCCGGCCAGCCCGGAGCCCCATACACATGCAGATGATGATACCCGGCCAAGGTATTCTTGTACACAAATGCGTCAAAACCCGGTTTGATTCCTTTGCCGCGCTCTGTGGCAAACCCATAGCGCAAATCATCACCCATATTTACCACACGGGAATTATGAAACTCATGCCCGATTACAGTATCGCCCTCTGCATAAAACGGATTGCCTGCAAGCACCTTCTGAATGGTGTAGCCAATCCCCTGCGGCTTCGCGGTCATCTCCACATCACAATCAAACACACCGGTCATCGGATACGTATGCTCCCCATCAATGATATTGCGCGACAAAAACATCAGCCCGCCGCATTCAGCATATACCGGCATTTCCGCTTCCACAGCACATTTGATATCATCCAGCAAAGCCCGATTGGCACTGATTTCCTCAGCCATCACTTCTGGGAAACCTCCGCCAATATACAGCCCGCCAATACCATCCGGCAGCTTTGTATCATGCAGTGCATCCACTGTCACCAGCTCAGCCCCTGCGGATTCCAAAGCCTCAATATTTTCCGGGTAATAGAAACTAAACGCCTTATCCCGCACAATCCCGATTTTTATTTTATTTGACTTCGCATCATCAGCATGAATCACCAAAGGCATCTGATTTTTATCCAACACAAGCGGTCTTGCATTGTGGGCTACCTGCAGCAAAGCATCCAAATCCACATTTTCCTTTACCAGATTGCCCAGCGTTTCAATGCGGGTATGCAGCATATCCTGCTCCCCGGCAGGAATCAGCCCCAAATGACGATCGGGAATTTCCACCGCTTTATTTTTCGGCAGCACACCCAGCACCGGCACATCACAATACCGTTTGATACTCTCAATCATAATATTTTCATGTCGGGCGCGAGCCACCTGATTCAGTATAACACCGCCAATTTGGATGCGCTTGTCAAACCCGGTCACCCCGTTTACCAGAGCCGCTACACTGCGGGTAATGCGTGTGCAGTTTACTACCAGAAGCACAGGTGCATCAATGGTATAGGCCAGCTCTGCACTACTGTTGCTGCCCTCTACATCCAGCCCGTCAAACAGCCCCATGGCACCTTCTACCACACTGATATCAAAGCCCTGAGAATTGTGTACAAACGACCGGCGCACCTTATCCGGCCCCATCATAAACAAATCCAGATTTCTGCACTGCTGCCCCGAGGCAAAAGTCATCCAGCTCGGGTCAATATAGTCAGGCCCTTTCTTGAACGGCTGCACACGAAGCCCTCTGTCCGTCAGCGCTTTCAAAAGCCCCAATGTAAACGTCGTCTTGCCCGAACGCCCCTGAATAGCCCCTACCAGCACACGGGGAATTGTATCATTTATCTCATTCTGCATCGTAATAATCACCACATATCTCGTTGAATTTCTACTTGTATCTATTGTACGATAAACTGTACAATTACGCAATAAAAAACGGTTGCCATTATAGACGCTAGCATTGTAGATCGCACAATTTTTCTCCCTTAGCATCAAGAGAAACTATGCCACACCCTTTTTTACAAAAAGACCCTTAACTCCGCAAAAAAATAATAAGGGCCTTAAATACATAAATATTTGATTCTGTTTAGGTCAACAAATTGAAATTTGATAATATTACAACAGCTTTATCTCATTGGCAATCATAGCAACATTTTTTGCGTTGGTATCAATTTTAATAGTATTGAGCGCTTGATACATCGGTATTCTCGCTATACTTCTCTCAATTACATCTTCAGAACGAATACCTCTTTCTACATCCATTTCCAATCTTTCACACAGAGTTTTTTCATTCGCTACAAGTGAGACGCATTTCACCTCACAGTTTTGTGTATCTAGCTTCTCAAATATAGAAT
>JAGARS010000203.1 GCA_017622155.1 Peptococcaceae bacterium | reverse complement strand
TTACTACTATGATGACGAAGATGTTATCGATGTAGAAACCGAAAAAAAATAATGCATTTTTAGGACCGTTGCCATGCTGCGACGGTTCTTTTTTTGTAAATACATATACATGTAAAAAAATGTTTGTAAAATGTTTGTAAAATCTATGGGAAACGACATTTTTTTGCGATTTGATTGTTGAGAAGTATAGGGGATTTCAGTTATAATATTATGAATGGCTTCATAACATAGCCATAACTACATAAAGAGGTGACATTATGTTTCAAGTAGGGATTGACGTCGGCTCTACTACCATTAAGTGTGTAGTGCTGGACGAAGCGAAACAGATTGTATATAAATCCTATCATCGCCACCGTGCGCTGATTAAAGAAAAAGTAAATGAACTGGTACAATATATCGGCACTGAAATCCTGAAAGGCGAACCTGCGTGTCTGGCTTTGACAGGCTCTGCGTCTCTGGGGGTAGCAGAGCAGTTTGGCATTCCTTTTGTGCAGGAAGTAGTAGCCACACAGATTGCGGTAGAGCAATATCCGGAAACCATTGACGTTGTCATTGAGCTTGGCGGTGAAGATGCTAAAATTCTGTTTTTAACCAACGGGGTAGAGGTACGTATGAATGGTACTTGCGCCGGCGGTACAGGGGCATTTATTGACCAGATGGCGGTACTGTTGGATGTGTCGGTAGAGGAAATGGACAAACTGGCTTTGCAGGCAGAACGCATTTATCCAATTGCTTCTCGCTGTGGTGTATTTGCCAAGACAGATGTGCAGCCTTTGCTGAACCAGGGGGCGCGAAAAGAAGATGTGGCTGCCAGCATTTTTCATGCTGTAGTAAATCAGACGATCGGCGGGCTGGCACAGGGCCGTGAGCTGAAAGGGAAAATGATGTTTTTAGGCGGTCCGCTTACATTCTTAAAAGGGCTGCAGAAAAGCTTTATTGATGTGCTGAAACTGGACAACAATACCGGTGTATTTCCGGAAAACGCCCAGTATTATGTGGCATATGGCGCAGCTTTGTATGCGGGCAGTGAACAGCAGCTGGATTTCAATGCACTGGCTCAAAATATGCAGAGTGCAGAAGAAGTGAAGCAATATGAAGGCGGTCTGCCGCCGCTGTTTGCCGATGAAGCAGAATATACTGCGTTCAAAGAACGTCATGCGCAGGCTGTTATCCCAGAAGGCAAACTGGAAGGCTACAGCGGCACTGTGCATATCGGTATTGATGCCGGTTCTACCACTGTGAAAATTGTGGTGGTAGGCGAAAATGATGAAATTCTGTATCATAAATATATGCTTTCTAACGGGAAACCGGTAGAACTGGTGCGAGAAACACTGGAAGAAATTTATCGTATCAATCCAACGCTGAAAGTACAGGGCAGTGCGGCAACAGGCTATGGGGAAGAACTGGTAAAGAATGCGTTCTCCATGGATGCCGGGCTGGTAGAGACTGTGGCTCATCTGACAGCTGCTCAGAAATTGATGCCGAATGTAGATTTTATCATCGACATCGGCGGTCAGGATATGAAATGTTTTAAAATTCGCAATAAAGTAATCGATACCATTTTCCTGAATGAAGCTTGTTCTTCCGGATGCGGTTCCTTTATTTCCACGTTTGCCACAGCGCTTGGCTATTCGGTAAAAGACTTTGCGGCACTGGGCTTATATTCCAAACATCCGGTAGATTTAGGCTCTCGCTGTACTGTATTTATGAACTCTTCTGTAAAACAGGCGCAAAAAGAAGGCGCAGAAGTAGAGGATATCTCTGCGGGGCTGTCCATCAGTGTTGTAAAAAATGCACTGTACAAAGTAATTCGCGCTACATCTGCGGAAAGCTTAGGGCGCAATATTATTGTGCAGGGCGGAACATTCCTGAATGATGCTATCTTACGTGCATTTGAGCAGGAAGTGGGCGTTAATGTGATTCGTCCGAATCTGGCAGGGCTCATGGGGGCTTATGGTGCGGCGCTGTATATCAAATCGCTGCATTTGCAGAACTCTACACTGCTGAATGCAGAACAGCTGGCCAATTTCAGTCATGAAACCACAGAACGCATTTGCGAACTGTGCGGAAACCACTGTAAACTGACTGTAAACAAGTTCAATAATGATCGGGAACTGATTGCCGGCAACCGCTGTGAACGTCCGGTAAAAAGCCAGGATGCCAACTTTATCAATATCACATATAATGCGTATCGTCATAAACGAGATGAAATTCTGAAACGCAAAGCAGTAAAAGGAAAACGGGGACGTATTGGTTTGCCGATGGGGCTGAACCTGTATGAAAATTATCATTTCTGGCATCCGATTCTTACCAAGCTGGGCTACGAAGTGGTACGTGCACCGTTTGGTAGCAGAGATTTATTCCTGGAAGGGCAGGCAACCATCCCGTCCGATACGGTATGCTATCCAGCTAAAATGATGCACGGCAGTGTGATGCATCTGATTCAGAAACAAGGTGTTAATAAGATTTTTTACCCTTGTATGCCATACAACTTTGACGAACATATCAGCGGCAACCATTACAACTGTCCGGTGGTGGCATATTATCCGGAAGTGCTGGATGCCAACATGAATATATTGCAGGATGTACGTTATATGCGCGACTATCTGGGGCCGCACAACGAAAAGCATTTTGTAAAAATGCTGCAGAAAACATTTAAAGAAGATCACGTAACCATGAAAGAAGCCAAAGAGGCTGCGACTGCCG
>JAGARS010000202.1 GCA_017622155.1 Peptococcaceae bacterium | reverse complement strand
GAATTTCTGTCTGGGTAAGTGCAGGTTTAGGCAGTGTACGGACGGTATGGTGTGTTCGGTAGCCGGTCTGGTCAAAGCTCAAAAGTGTACCGTCGTCCAATGCAAGCTGCAGTTTAATCATGTCGGGATACAGAAAGACACCGTCCTGTCTTGGCACAAATACAAAACTGGCGGTATTGCCTTCGATTCTGCGTTCCGCACAAACCATATCCGGCAGCGCAAAGGCATGCAGTATGCTGTAAGCCTGTGTCTCCGCCTGATCTGCTGTGAGCGATGCATGCTGCTGTGTACAGCTGTGATAATACTGCAGCACATGGCCTTCTGCCTGGCTTACTTCGATATAGCGATTATCCGCAAACTGGATACCGTACACAGGGATTGCGGCATTGTCCGCAGTAAAAACAAGGGTGCCTTGTACAAGTGCATCCGTATGATTTGGCTCTATAGATAGAAGTGTTTGCAGGAATGCTTCCGCTTTTGCGACAGCCTCTGTTTCACTGATGTGTGTACCGCTAATGGGCTTTGGCTGTGCGGCAATCTTGCGCACGCCTTCTTCAAATTGAACAGCGGGAAATGCAGCAATTTGGTCTTCGATGCTGTGAAATGCCGTGTGCAATGGGTTTTGCTGGTCCTCACGTGAAATGGATGTCAGGTAAAAGGTTTCTGACAATATGGCAGTTTCTAATGTTTCCAGCTCATTTTGCACCACATTGGCACGGCGATAAAAATTTTCAAGCCGGTTCCAGTCTTCTGCGGATAACGGCTGCTGTGTCAGTACATTTTTCTTCATCAAATAGTAGCTGTATTCGGCGATATCGTGCAGCAGCAAATCTGTTTGCTCCAATTCGTGCATGGCCACAGGCAATGAGCCAAGGGCATTGATAGCGGCATATACTTCGCGCCACAGGCTTGACAAACCATACAGCAGATGCTCTTCACCGGAAGTAACCAAAAGCTGTGCCAGCTGATGATGCATGGTTTGCACCGAGGCAGCCAATTCTCCAAAATTGCGCCGATACATTGCTTCTGCCTGATATAGCGCGTGTGTATGCGCTTCTTTCAGCTGATAGGTCTGATACAGGCTAAAACAGCTGACGATAGTAAGGGGTATGATGAGTGCGGCAAAAAGCCTGTTTAGAAACGGCTGTTTTGTTTGTTCTTTCCGTGTTGTCATAAACGGTATCACCTCCTGACCTTATATGCCGAATACATGCTTTCCGATTTGGGTAATTACTTTTCTGGACCAGATCCATTTGCTTGTGGCTGTGTCCGGATTCCAATAATAAAGCGCCCCATAGGTAGGGTCCCAGCCGCCTAGCGCAGCTTTGGCAGCATTGATGGATTCTTTGTCCGGCTCCATATAATATTGTCCGTCGCGCACAGCATCGAATGCGCCCGGCTGGAAACATACGCTGTATACACTGTTGGGAAATTTTTTGTCTTCTACACGATTGAGAATCACAGCACCGACCGCTACTTTTCCGATGTAGGATTCGCCGCGTGCTTCTCCGTGAATCATTTTCGCCAGTACAGTGACATCATTACTGCTGTATGTGCCGCTTTGCGCCTGCGCCGGTGAAAGGGGCAGACAGAGATAGCAGGCAAACAGCAGAATCATACAAGGCGGCAGAATCCCTGCCATGTGCAAAATATGGTGTCTATCGAAAGAAAAAAATCTCATAACCATCACTCCTGCCGTTAGTGTGTACAGCATGGAGCAGTTTTATGTTGCTTTTGCAGGATTAATCGGTAATCGTTACAGCTGTGCCGATTGATACACGCTGAAATACATACTGAATATGGGTATTGTGCATACGGATACATCCACCTGACACTTGCTGCCCAATCAAATCCGGCCGGTCGGTGCCGTGAATTCCGTAGCCCGGTTTGCTGAGCCCCAGCCAGTGCGTGCCGAACACACTATTGTTCGGCAATATTTTTTTATTTTGGATTAGCCATGTCCCTTTTGGCGTAGGTGTATCCGGCTTGCCCACAGCTATGGGAAATACATGCCGCTCTGCGCTATGTGTCAATGTCAGGGTCTTTTTGCTTAACGATACAACGATATAGGAATCTTGCATAACCATCCCTCCATGAAAAAAATTGCAATTGGTATACAGTATTTTTACATCTGCGGGTTTTCGATTGAAAAAAAATATGATATACTAAATTGTCATGATAAAATGATATCGCTATGACAGTACATAATGATGATATATACTTTGCAACATATTCTATAGAATATCATATGCAGGAGGAGTAATTTATGAATGCAGTTGGGTTTGACAATCAGAAATATCTGATGACACAGTCAGAGCAGATTCGTAAACGCATTGCGCAGTTTGGCGGCAAACTGTATCTGGAGTTTGGCGGCAAGCTGTTTGACGATTTTCATGCGTCTCGTGTGCTGCCGGGGTTTGAGCCGGACAGCAAAATTCGCATGCTGCAGCAGCTGAAAGACGATGTAGAAATCGTCATCACCATCAATGCCGGTGATATTGAGGCAAATAAAATGCGCGGAGACCTGGGGATTACCTATGATGACGAAGTGCTGCGCCTGATTGATACATTCCGTGAGCTTGGGCTGTATGTGGGCAGCGTGGTACTCACCCAGTACACCGGACAGGCTTCTGCACAGGCGTTTTTGAAACGGCTGGACACCTTTGGCATTTGCAGCTACTGCCATTATCCGATTCCGGGCTATCCGTCCGATGTAGCGGCAGTGGTGAGTGAAGAAGGCCTTGGCAAAAATGATTATATCGAGACAAGCCGTTCGCTGATTGTAGTAACTGCACCGGGGCCTGGAAGCGGTAAAATGGCTACCTGCCTGAGCCAGCTGTATCATGATCACAAACGGGGCATTACAGCCGGATATGCTAAGTTTGAAACCTTCCCTGTATGGAATCTGCCGTTGAAACATCCGGTAAACCTTGCTTATGAAGCAGCCACAGCTGATTTGAACGATGTCAATATGATTGACCCGTTTCATCTGGAGGCATACTGCACAACAGCTGTAAATTATAATCGTGACGTTGAAATTTTCCCTGTACTGAATGCTATTTTCGAACGGATTCAGGGAGAATCTCCATACAAATCCCCTACCGATATGGGCGTAAATATGGCAGGCAATTGCATTATAGACGATGCAGTATGCTGCGAAGCTTCCCGCATGGAAATCCTGCGCCGCTACTATGCAGCCGGGGTGAAACGCATGCGTGGCCAGGGTGACGAAAACGAAATCAACAAGCTGAAACTCTTGCTCAATCAGTCCGGCACCACGCCGGATATCTGCCCGGCAGTATCTGCTGCTCTGGCAAAAGCAGAACAGACCGGTGCGCCGGCAGCAGGGATGGTATTGCCAGATGGCCGCATTGTCACAGGCAAAACATCCAGCACATTGGGCTGTGCATCGGCTATGCTTTTGAACGCGCTGAAAGTGCTGGGTGACATTGACGATGATTATGACCTGATTTCTTCCCATGTATTAGAGCCAATCTGCTCATTGAAAACAGAGTACCTGCTGCACAAAAATCCGCGTCTGCATACCGACGAAGTGCTGCTTGCACTGACTATTTCTGCATTGAACAACCCTGTAGCACAGAAAGCAAAAGAACAGCTGTCCCGCCTTCAAGGAGCAGAGGCGCATTTTACCGTTATCATCAGTGACGAAGACGAACAGCTCCTGCGCCGTTTGGGCATCAACGTAAGCTGCCAGCCGCAGTACGAGAAAAAACGGCTGTATCACAAATAAACGGATAAAGTTGTAGAGCCAATCCCTTTGCCTAATCGCAGAGGGATTTTCTGTTTCTGCTGGTTCGCCGGAAGAAAAACATGGATAGAGGATAAACTATCAATGAAAGCCGTCGGAATGGAGTCCGATTTTGTTATGTGTAAATCTTCTAATTCACGGGTGCAAATAATACAGGAAAAAATCATGTGCAGGTGCAATAAAGTTTTAAAATTACTTGGAAATTGGTGCAAATTATGATATG
>JAGARS010000201.1 GCA_017622155.1 Peptococcaceae bacterium | reverse complement strand
ATCGATAAAGAGTTTTTCATCATCAATAAAACCGCACTGATAAGCTTCTTCTAAAATTCTTTCAAATATCTGTTCAAATAAATCGCTGTCTTTGAATCTTCTTGTATAGTTTTTGCCGAAGGTTGAGAAATGAGGGATCGGTTCATGAATTCCATAGCCTAAAACCATCTGTAGGCAAAATTCACTTCTATTTCTTCTATAATTTTTCTCATAGATGGAATACCGAAGATATACTGTATAAATACGATTTTCACCAATACTACAGGGTCTATGCTTTCTCGTCCGAATAGTTTGTACAAATCTTTTACTAAATCATAGATAAAGCTGAAATCCATTGCTGCATCCAGTTTTCTCACCAGATGGTCCTTTGGCACCAGATTTTCTAAACTCACTACTTCTAACTGATTTCGTTCCTGATTATCTTTTTTACCCATCATTTTCTTCAACCTCTTTCACATTTATGTTTTACCATGGTTTTAAGGTATAAAAAAGTAGACAACCACTTTTTAGGGTAGTTGTCTACAGTCTAACATCCGGTATCAAATCGATACCGGATGTTTTTTCGTAGTTTCTTTCACAATACGGTACAGCTGTATGACAGCTGTAGGTAAAGCTGCCAAACCTGCAATGACACCAATATGCTTCATTGTAATGCTGCTGCTGATTTCAAATGCACCTTGCAATACCGGGACAAGAAGCACACAAAACAGAAACAAAGCTCCCAGTAAAAACGCACCAATGCTGTAAATATTAATTGGCAGCTGTACAACAGAATATATCCCACGGCAGTTAAAACCATGAAACAATCTTGCCAGGCACAAAACCGCAAATGCCATAGTACAGGCCATGGCATCACTTACAGCTAACCCTGCATAAAAGCCGCACAATGTCACCACTGCAAGCATTGCTGCTTGTATCGTCATCTGCTTTACAAATTTTTTCGTTAAAATCGTTTCCTTGGGATCACGCGGGTGCTGGTGCAGTAAATTTTGCGCCGGCAGCTCCATATTGATTGCAAGAGCCGGCAGGCTATCTGTTACCAAATTAATAAACAAAAGCTGTACTGCTGTAAATGGCAATGGAAGCCCGAAAAGCGAAGTATACAGCACTACCAGAATAGCAGCTAAATTGCCGGATAATAGAAAGTAAATGGCGTGCTTGATATTATTGTATACATTACGCCCATTTTCCACTGCCTTAACAATGGTAGCAAAATTATCATCCGCCAGAATCATTCCGGCTGCATCTTTGGATACCCCGGTGCCTGTAATCCCCATAGCAATTCCGATATCTGCCTGCTTCAATGCAGGTGCATCATTAACACCATCCCCCGTCATAGCAACAATAGCACCTTTGCTTTGCCAAGCACGTACAATACGAATTTTATGTTCCGGCGATACACGGGCATACACAGAAATCTGCTCCACTGTATCTGCCAGCTGCGCATCACTCATATGCTCCAAATCTGCACCTTCTACAGTACGATCGCCTTCTGCTAAAATACCAATCTGTTTTGCAATGGCACTGGCGGTTGCTTTATGGTCACCGGTAATCATTACCGGACGAATACCTGCCAGACGGCAAGCATAAACTGCATCCGCTGTTTCCTGTCTCGGAGGATCCATCATAGCTATAAGCCCTACAAAAGTTAATTCGGATTCATCCTGCAGTGTCAGCTCACGATTATCTTCCAGTACTTTTTCTGCAAAAGCAAGTACACGCAATCCTTGCATAGAAAACTCTTCAATCTGTTTCTGTATAGTCTGTGCCAGCGAATGTTCCAGTCTGCATCGTTCTAACAATACATCGGGCGCCCCTTTTACGCATAAACGATACATATCTTCTGCCTGATGCAATGTACTCATTAATTTTCGTTCCGAATCAAAGGGAAGCTCCTGCAGGCGCGGAAAAGATCTGCGAATAATCTGAGCATCCCAACCTAGCCTGCGGCAAAAAGACAGCAAAGCGGTTTCAGTAGGATCACCAACAAATACATCGCCATTTTCCGTACTGTCATTGCAAAGCACACTGCACTCCACAATTCTGGCAAATGTATCTTCTTTATGAATCGCCGAAACCACATCCCATACCTGACCGGGAATATACACTTGCTGTACTGTCATTTTATTCTGTGTCAATGTACCCGTTTTATCTGAACAAATGACAGATACGCTGCCCAAACCTTCTACCGCACGCAAATCTTTTATGATTGCATTTTCCTTTGCCATTTTCTGCGTGCCAATAGCCAAACCAATGGTTACAATAGAACCTAATGCTTCCGGAATTGCTGCAACAGCCAAAGCTACTGAAAACATCAAAGCTTCCGTAACAGCCATATCTCGCCAGATACCCAGTACAAATACAAGTGCACAAATTAACAATACAACAAGTGATAGTTTCTTTGAAAAATCGTGCAAATTTCTTTGCAGCGGTGTCTGTTTTTCTTGAGCAGATGACATCAAATTCGCTATTTTTCCCATTTCCGTCTGCATCCCTGTCGCTGTCACCAATACCGTCGCTCTTCCGTAAGTTGCCAAAGAGCCTTTATACACCATATTCAGCCGATCACCCAACGGCAATTCAGCAATTTCCAGTATGCCATCAGTTTTGCACACAGCCTCCGCCTCGCCTGTCAATGCGCTTTCATTTACCTGCAGCGAATAATTCTCCAGAATACGCCCATCTGCTGCCGCCACATCTCCTGCCTCTAAATATAATATATCCCCCGGAACAATTTGCGCCGCCGGCAATTCCTGTTTTGTGCCGTCACGTGCCACGCGCGCCAAAGGCGCTGCCATCGATTTCAAACTTTCTAATGATTTTTGCGCCTTAAAATGCTGTACCGTGCCAAGCACCGCATTTAAAATAAGTACTGCCAATATCACCAAGGCACCTTCTACTCCGCCGGTTAATGCAGAAATAACTGCTGCCGCCAGTAATACCGCTACCAGCAAATCCAAAAATTGCTCCAAAAACACCTGCAAAATGCCTTTCCGTTTTGCCTCCATCAGTTCATTTTTTCCATAACGCTGCATCAAAGCAGCTGCCTCATCACTGCTCAGGCCTTCCAGTCTACTGTCATACTGCGCAAGCAATGTCTCACAATCTTTTTGCCACAATCGCTCCATATTAGCCTCCACCTTATAAAAATATATGCTAACAACATAGCAAAGCAATAAATCCATACTATTTGCGAAATTTCTTCTGGTGAATAATAGTATTTGTATTTTTTCAGTTTTTATGTTTTCATATTTGTATTTTAAGCAAGACATCATATAACGTTTATGCTATAATACAACAATATTACCGAGCGAAAGGAGCTTCTGTATGCTATCTCCGTTTACATTACAATTTACAGCTGCCGAGATTGATGAAGGTACTTTGCTGCGAGACTTTCTGGCACAAAAAAATATTTCCAGAACTGCTCTCACAGATATCAAATATCACGGCGGCAAACTTCTGGTAAACGGCAGCGAAGAGACCGTTCGTTATATACTGCACCAAAACGATCTTGTATCGGTACAGTTTCCAGCAGAAGAATCCAATCCGCATATGAAAGGCGAACAGATACCGCTTACAATTGTATATGAAGATGATTATATCCTGGTGATAGAAAAGCTTGCCGGTATGAGTACCATTCCCTCTCGGGAACACCCCACAGGTACGTTGGCCAATGCACTTCTGCATTATTACGAACAAATCGGCCACACCGGTGCTGTGCATTTTGTTACCCGCTTGGACTACGACACTTCCGGGCTGGTACTAATCGCCAAACATCGTCACGTGCATCATTTATTAAGCCTTGCTCAAGAGAAGAATACCATCCAGAAAGAATATCTGGCTCTAATTGAAGGAACACTCACAATTGCAAATGGGTGTGTTGAACAGCCCATTGCCCGTGTCAATGACAGCATTATCAAACGAGAAGTACGTGCCGACGGGCAGCCGGCCGCTACACTTTATCAAACCCTCTGTACATTCCCATATAAACGCCAAACGTATTCTCTGATACAGCTTCAGCTTTTAACCGGACGCACCCATCAGATACGCGTACATATGGCATGGCTTGGGCATCCTCTGCTTGGCGACAGCCTCTATAACGGGAATTGTACACATATAGAGCGCCAGGCGCTTCATTGTGCACGGCTGCAATTATCTCACCCAATTACCGGGGAATTGCTAACGATAAAAAGTGCACTGCCAGAAGATATGCAGCGGCTGCTGCCAGCCTCTGCAGAATCCATTTGTGATAAAACGAACATGAAATGATAGTTTTGATATTCATAGAATCAATCAATGCATTTGCGTGAATTATAGTAAAAACCATTGCATTTTTCAGAATTCCCCTGTAGAATAGGAATAGTGATATTTTATAAGGGAGGACTCTTAACAATGAAAAGTGAATTTAGTTTTTCTGGTTTCTTTTTAACATGCATCGTACTGTGCGGTGTACTGATTCTGACAGGCTTAAGCTACACACCACTGGGTGCTATCGCTGCAGGCGGTATTCAGGCTGCTGAAACCACAGCTGCACACCATTTTGAAATGAACTCCAGACCTGCTACTTCCGACGAAATTACAATCGACTGGAACAATGTAGCTGCATTAGAAGGTCAGGAACTGTACAACGATGGTCAGAGCGTAGTTACAATCGTTAGCGTTGAAGCTATCGAAGGCGGCAACTACAACCTGCACATCGAAGCTGTTGGCGAAATCGCTTCCGGCGGCGGTCATCTGGTAACACCGCTGTCCCATGACGGTTCCCTGCCAGAAGGTAAAATCATGGCAGTTGTTGGCGACAGCACCACATTCAGCCCAGTTGCAGAACGCGGCCAGGCTGCGCTGCACGCAGGTGACACAGCTGTGATTCCTGTATTCCCAGGCAAAGTACCAGCTGAAGAAATCGCTGCAAACGGCGGTCAGGTTTCCATCACACTGCTGCACTTAAACGAAATCAGCTATCTGAAACATTAAGTTAGCTGTCATATCGTGACAAAGCAAAAATTAAGCGTAAGCTCATACGAGCTTACGCTTTTTTGTTAGATTTTATTATTTTTTATTCTTTCCCGCACAGTTTCTGCCCGATCTGATATGCTGCGGCTAAATCTTTCGGGAATTGTTCTTCACGCATTTTGCGTTTGTGTTCTTCATTGAACATCGCTGTCTGAAACTTCGAATAGTCTGTAAACTGCCACGTATCACAGCTGGCATAATCCACTACTTCACCATTCAGTTTGTTCAGCACTGCAAAGCTTTGACGCATTCTCGCAGCATACATTTTTTCATAACCTTCCTGTGGAACATTCATCGTGTAGAAACATCCGCAGTTCACCTTGCCATGAAACAATTTTTTGGAATAATCGTCGTATGTCATTAAAATAAAACTCAAACGCTCAATCAGCGCATGCATCTGACTGGTAATCTCACCAAAATAAATCGGTGTACCAAAGAATACCGCATCGGCAGATAAAATTTTGTCCAATACAGGGCTCAAATCATCTTTCCAGAAGCATTTTGCCGGCTCTGCCCCTTTGCGTTTACATGCAAAACAGCTGCGACAACCGGTAAAATTCAAATCATACAGGTGAATCATTTCCACCTCTGCACCTGCGTCAGCCGCGCCTTTCAATGCTTCCTGTAAAATTAAATCCGTGTTCCAGCCCTTACGCGGGCTCCCGTTAATTGCAATTGCTTTCATAATATCGTGCCTCCTATGTTTATCATTATTATCATTATATCATACCTGTGCAAACAATTCGATAGTATCAGTGAGAATATCTTCGCTTTACCATAAAAAATCAGGCAGCGTTTCGCTGCCTGATTCATAAAGTGCTATTTGCTTCTATTCTTCATCAAAGAAATCGTCTACGACATCTTTTACTTTGCCGAAGAAGCCTTTTTTAT
>JAGARS010000200.1 GCA_017622155.1 Peptococcaceae bacterium | reverse complement strand
GCTGATTATGGACTGCATGCATGAAAACTGGGAAGCATATGCTCGCTGGACAGCACGTGCACTGAACTATATGATTGAACAGCAGGGTTGTGAAATTATCTTCTCCCAGCTGCACAATATCGACCTGCAGGGTCATATGATTGTTAAATTCCTGAAAGACCATGGTCACAATATTTTAAGCGAAGCTGACTATGCAGAAATGATGGTGAAAATTTACGAACAGACAGACCGTTACATCGGGGAATTCCTGCACCTGTTAGACAAAGGCTGGACCATTATCTATGTATCTGACCACGCACAGGTATGCGGTGACTATGAACCATGCGTAATCGGTGACCCATCCGGCGTTGCTACCGGTATCATGGAAGAACTGGGTTTGTTGAAACTGAAAGTTGACGAAAACGGCAACAAACTCCATGAAATCGACTGGGAAAACACTTATGCTGTACAGCAGCGCGGGAACCATATCTATCTGAACATCAAAGGCCGTGACCCTCATGGTATCATTGATCCAAAAGATCAGTATGAATGGGAAGAAGAAGTTATGACCCGTCTGTATGGATACAAACATCCGGAAAGCGGCAAACGTATCATTGCACTGGCATTGAGAAATAGAGATGCATATCTGTTAGGTATGGGCGGCCCTGAATGCGGCGATATCCTGTTCTGGAATGCAGAAGGCTACAACTATGACCACTGTGACTCCCTGTCCACCACATATGGGTATGCAGGTACTTCCGTATCCCCAATCTTTATCGCAGCAGGTAAAGGGATTAAAGAAAACTTCCTGACAGAACGTATCATTCGTCAGGTAGACGTAGCGCCTACCGTAGCAGAACTGGCCGGCTTAAGAATGCCTGCACAGTGCGAAGGTGCACCTGTATATCAGATTATTGAAGCTGAATAATGAAAAACATCTAATGTTTTGAACTGGCAGGAGAGGCGTATCTCTCCTGTCAAGTTCAATTATTTCTACACATTGTGATTTTGCTATTTCTTTACTTGAAAATCATTTTTATTTATGTAAGATTTATAAAGCTGTTTCGCATTGTTTTTCTATATGAGGTTTTTGAACAGGAGGGAAATGTTTATGTTACAATATTTAAAAAATAACAAACAGTTAGTACATTATATTATTTGTGCAGCGTTAATTTTTGGGCTGGCTTATGTACCGCCATTTGGTATGCTGACTGAACGCGGCATGGCGATGCTGGGTGTATTTATCGGTGCGGTATATGGCTGGAGTACCATTGGTATGCTGTATCCATCCATGCTGGCATTGGTTGGCATGGGGCTGGAACTGGGTATGACCACTGTATTGGCAGCAAGCTTTGGTTCTCCAACTATCATGATGATGATTGTTATGCTGATTGTTATGCAGCTGCTGAATGATACCGGCGCTACCGAAATCATTGCATCTAAACTGATGGCGAATAAATTAACAATGGGCAAACCTTGGATGTTCATGACATTGTTCCTGATTGCTGTATATGTATGTTCTTTATTAAACCCAATCGTTGCATTGATGTTATTCTTAGGCTTTTTACGCCAGGTCTGCAATTCCACCGGTATCCCGCTGCGTTCTCCGTTTACTGCTGTAATGGCAATCGGTATGACCATGGCAGCTTTACTGGGTCAGTGCACATTGCCGTTTTATAATGCCGGGATTCAGTACTATGCAACCATTACTGCGATGTTCCAGCTGCAGATTCCTTATCTGAAATGGATCGTGTTCTTCTTCTTTGTTGGTATGCTGATGATCGTATTCGTTGTATTGGCAGCTAAATTTGTACTGCGTTTGGATGTAAGCAAACTGAAAGATTTAGATCCTGCAGTTTTTGGTGAAAAGAAAAACTTTAACAAAGACCAGAAAATCGCAATCGGTGCATTCCTGCTGTTTGTGGCAATGGCACTGGTAAGCTCTATTCTGCCGCCTACAAATCCTGTAGCTGCATTCTTAAATAAATTGACTATTTTTGGTCAGGTCGTAATCGTTGCAGGTTTGCTGTTATTGCTGAAAAAAGAAGACGGCACTCCATTCTTTAATTTCAATGCTTCCTCTGCAAGAGGTTTATCCTGGGATGTTGTATTCCTGGTAGCATTGATTATGCCTCTGGCACAGTTCCTGTGCGCTGCTGATACCGGTATTTCTGCAATGCTGGCTATGCTGGTATATCCGTTACAGGTGCTGCCTCCAATGGTATTTATCATTGCAGTATTAATTGTAGGTGTTATTCTCACCAACTTTGCGAATAACTTGGTAATTGCAATCATTATTATGCCGCTGCTGGCTACGTTCGCCGGTCAGATTGGCATGAGCGTTGCAGCTCCGATTATGATTCTGATTATCTGCACACAGATTGCATTCGCAACACCGGCTGCATCCTTCCCAGCAGGGATTTGCTACTCTTTCTCCGATGTTGTTGATACCGCTATGATGATGAAATACGGCTGGATTTTAGTAGCTGTATTAACCTTTGCTACACTGGTAATTGCTTATCCGGTAGCAATGCTTATGTTCTAACTTAAAAGGCAGCAGCAGAGATTTTGCAGCCAACAGAATCTTTGTTTGTTGACATAAAAATATCTCATTGGCAGAAGCACTCGTTACGGGTGCTTTTGCTGTACATAGTCAAAATGATAAAATTTAATAAAAATAAAGCTGAAATGATGAGGGAGTGGATGAACATGGGTTCCTTGTATTTGTCAGAAAATCGTATAGACAACTTAAAACAGCGCAGCAAACGGTGTGTGTGCAGTTATTGCGGAGGTCCGCTTACATTACGACGTATTATTTTCAATGATGTTGAAGATGCGCGTGTAGAAATTTTTTGCGACAGCTGTGACCGTATTGAATTTGGTGTAGAGCCGGAGATTTATTCCAGCGCATCAAACTTTGTGGATAATCTGGAGTTCAACTATTTTGAAGGGCTGGACCGCAACGAAAAAACCAGAAAGATGAACATTTCTAAAGTGTGCGAAATTCTGGCCTGGGGCTGCAAAAATATGGGGCTCACCAATCGCGGCGGGTTCTGTGTGCCTGTTAATATGGCACAGAGCGATTGGGCAGAATGCCTGATGATGAAGAGTGCGGATATCGATACAGAAAAAACATTTGAAGAAATGGTGGAGGAAATTGCATGCAGACCATTATAAAGACCAACGAACTTTGCTATAAATCCGGCAGGCGATTCCTGATTAACCATATTAACTGGGAAGTAAAAGAGGGCGAACATTGGCTGGTGTTTGGCATGAACGGCAGCGGGAAAACCACACTTTTAAGTATGATTGCCGGATATAAATCGCCAACATCCGGTACTTTAGAAGTACTTGGCAAACAATATGATAAAGAACACATTTTTGCATTGCGCAAAGAAATCGGATGGGTATCCAGTTCCTTTTTCGATAAATACTATGCCAATGAAACAGCACTGCGAATTGTATTGTCGGGATTGTTCGGCACCTTTAATATCGATTATGATGTTACCGACGCCGATGTGCGCCGTGCAAAAGCATTGCTGCGGGAATTGCGTATGGAAGGGAAAATGAATCGTCCGTTTAACTCTCTGAGCAAAGGGGAACGGCAGAATGTACTAATTGCCCGCGCCCTGATTACACAGCCGAAAGTGCTGGTATTGGATGAACCTGGTACAGGCCTGGATATTCGTGCTCGGGAACATATGATGAATACGGTGCGTGCTTTAGCGGAGAGTAAAAAAGTAACCATAATTTATGTTACCCATTATCCGGAGGAAGTACAGCCGTTTATGAACAAAACAATGCTTTTGAAAAACGGGCGTGCTTTTGCAAAAGGAGATACAGAATCGGTACTGACATCAGAAAATCTGTCTATTCTGCTGGATGAAACAGTGCATGTTGCACAAAATGCAGATGGATCTGTGACGATGGATGTGGATGCACCGTCTTATGTGGCAGATAAGTTTTACGGAGAGCAGGTGAGCCTATGAGTAATCATGCACATCGAGATATCAAATGTGCCAGCGATGTTGCTTCAATGGTGGCACTGGGCAAATTTGAAAAAGAATTTATTGCTTACGGCACAGCTACGAAGGCAAATGACGGGCAGGTTTACTATTATGCTTCCGGCACTGAAGAACGTTTACAACGATATGTGGAAGAAGAAAAATGGAAAGGCAATTATTTTACCCCGGTAGTGTCAACCGTAAAACGGAGCCTCGTGCCATCGGGGCTGGAAGATGATATTGTACAGGCTTGCAAACAGGTCATGCTGGGGGAAATGAAAAAACAATACGAAAGTGTTGATTATTTTAATTTTATGCAGCCGTTTTTTGATACAGCCGCCAACGACAATGCCTATCCGGTTCTGCTGGAATATAAAGAACGCATCGAAGGGTATTTTGAAGATCGGGAACTGCAGCTGTTTATCAATGCAGTGAAGATTGCATATGAAGGCAAAGTGCTGTCTGAAACAAAATATCAGGAGCTTTTGGCCTGGCATCAGTATATTCGTCGACAGATGGAGGATGATCCAATCGTAGCGGAAAATCTGGAACGTACTTTATATGGCTTTGTATATTATGAAGACGGTGTGCAAAAGGTGGCTTATGATGCGCAGGAATTGTGCATCATTCATCAACATAATGAAAAAATGATGAAAGGTTTGACCGTTGGACCAATTATGCATAAAACCTACTGGTTTCAACAGTTTAAGCTGATGAAAGAGGTGCGGGAATCATTTTGCGATTGGCTGCGGGCAGGACAAAATGAAACTTATTTTGATTTGCTGAACCAGATAAAATCTGTAGCGGGTGTGATAGACGAAGACGCGTTTCGTCTGGCGGGCGAGAGCCTTTCATCGTCACAAATGGCATCCAATGCGTGGCAGTATTATAATTATGTATGGAACAAAAAATAAATAGCATCTTTCAAACAATGATACCTAACCTTCTGTCAGAACCGGGCAGGAGGTTTTTCGTTGCTATCATATTTTGATTATGCTAAAATTAATTTATAGTCGCAACATAGAGAGGAGTATGTGCAATGAAACAATCAGGGTTCAAGAAAACGATGTCTTTCGTACTATTGTTGGTGTTTATGGCTACAGCGCTAGGTTTGACCGGATGTACAGCGGAATCTCAGGAAGAATGGAAACAAATCAGTTTTGCCTATACGCTGACAGAACAGGAGGCAGCAGATGCCTTTGCATCCATTACGCAGCTGGAAACCTATATTGACAACGGCAAAAACAGAAAAATCACTGCCGCTTATGAAGCTATGGATGAAAAAACAGACTATATTGTTCACCAGTATGTGTCCGCAGAGATTGGCTATTATTCTGATTTAGACGATGATACTGCCTATGAGCGCTATGTAGAGGCAGAGGATTATTATATGGATGTACGCGAAGATTACATGCGCGTGATGAAAAAACTCTATGCGTCCAATCTCTCCGCAAAAGACAAAATATTTGCAGACTGGACAGCGCAGCAGCTGAAGGAATTAGAAACCTCCAATGAGGCGGTTATCGATTTAGAACGACAGCAAAATGACTTGCTGCGAGAATATCTGGAGCTGGAAGCCCCGGAATCAGCGTCGTGGTCAAAGGCAGTGGAGGATATTTATTTCGATTATATAGCATGCAGTCAGCAACTGGCGGCATATTATGGGTATGACAATTTTTATGATTATATTGCCAATGAAATCTATATGCGGCAATATACAGATGCACAGCGGGAAGCTTTCCGCAGCAATGTAAAAGAAGTCATTTTGCCATTTTATATTGAAGTGGCGGAGCTTTATGATACCAAACGCGCACAGCTTACCAAAGAACAAAAAGCGCAGTTCGATGCTTTGCGGAGAGAGGCATGCCCGGCGGATAATGCATATTTAACGGGTTATATAGATAGCTATCCGGAAGAAATGCGTACCATTATGCACAATTTATTTGATAAGGATGCTGCGGTATATACCCAGTCAGACAGTGCATATGTTGTGGCATACACCAATTATTCCGAATATTATGATCAGCCATATGTATTTTACGGAAATGGTGCGCAGGATTTGCTGACCGTTGTACATGAACTGGGGCATTATGCGTCATTTTATCATTTCACCGATGCAGCATTGCCGTATGATACCTGCGAGGTGCATTCTCAAGCCAATGAATGGCTGATGCTGCACTATCTGAGCGATAAACTTGACCCGGATGTATATGAAGCCTTTTTGCTGTGGCGTCTGGATTATGGGCTGAGCAACATTGTGGCTTGTACTGTTGTGGATGAGTTTGAGGAACTGGTGTATCGGCAAAATGCACTGAAATCACCGGAAGATTTTCGAACAGTTCTTTATAGCGTGCTGAATAAATACGAAAACATTGATTATGTGATGGATTACGAAGATTTCTATATTTATGCACAGTATGTCACGATGGAATCCCCGGTGTATTATCTCAGCTATGCTACCAGTGAACTGGTGAGCATGCTCTTTTACACTATAGCAGAAGAGCAGGGCTACGAAGCTGCGCAGGATATCTATATCGACCTCTGTCTGGAAACGCCGATTGGAGAAGTATTCTTCGATACTCTGATGGATGTTGGGCTGCCAAATCCGTTTGAAACAGATACCGTCAGAGAGATTATACATGCCTATGATACATTGTACGAAGAATCTGTATGGAACCAGGCTGCATAATGTATGAATTGTTTGTGAATCGAATCTCCTGCCCGTATTCGGGCAGGAGATTTTTCTTGCAGTATTAAAATAATAATTAAAATATTACCTTTGCGTGCAGTTCTATTCGTGTTATAATAGATACATTAAATAGAACGTATTTTCGTTTGCATAGCTGTTTTGAATGCTATCTGAAACGGGTAAAATATATTTTACTGATTATACAATGGGGTGAATGAT
>JAGARS010000199.1 GCA_017622155.1 Peptococcaceae bacterium | reverse complement strand
GTGAGCTTAATCCCGGTATCTTTCCAATAACCGTACGGGCTATTAATATTAAAATAGCGGTCTGCCATATTATAGCCGCCGGTAAATCCAACTTTCCCGTCAATTACTGCACTTTTGCGATGATCACGATTATTCATAAATGTGTCCAAAATCGGATAAATCGGGTTAAACACACGACATTGAATGCCTTCCTGCTGCAGCCGTTTTGTAAAAGATTTTCCTACAAAAAAGATGCTGCCTACATCATCATACAGCAGACGCACTTCCACACCGGAAGCCGCTTTTTCTTTTAAAATAGCTTCAATACCTGCCCAGGATACCGAATCCTCTATGGCATGATACTCCATAAAGATAAAAGATTCTGCTTTGGCCAGCTCCGCTTTCAAGTCCTCCAATGCTACAGCTGTATCATTATGAAATGCAATATCTGTGTTCTGATACAGCGGATACCCTACTTTCTTCTGGATATACTGACACTGATTGGCCAAACCGTAATCCTGTTCACGCAGCGAATTCAATGCACTTTCATCGTCAGTCAGATACATAGCAGCCACATTATCCTGGTTGTCCATATATTTGCGAATCCATACATGGGACAGCTGCGACCCAAACATAGCATACATACTAATCCCCAGAACCGGCAGCACCAGAATCAGCACAATCCACGAAAGCTTATACGCCGAATTCATATGACGGCTGTAAACATGCAGTGCCAAAACCCAGCTGATTACCATAACAATACTGTTCAGAACAAAATAATAGCGTCTAAGATATACCCCAAGCCAGATAAACCAGCCAATCTGCAGCATTAAACTTAAAAAAACCATAAACGCACGCAATGCGCTGTTTTCAATTTTTTCTTTTGTCTCATGATTTGGCACGGCATTCATCTCCTCTTTTGTTTGTACAATCTAACCGTATACATATATTGTTTTTGCCGTAAATAATATTATAGCACATTTCTGTGCCAACAAGACACTTATGTTTTTCTTTTTCTGTACATTTTTTATTATTTCTTTCCAACAACAAACCCGGAAATCCTTTTATTTTCGTTGATTTCTCTCCGTCAATACGATACAATTAAAGATAAGGTATTTTTGCACAAAACTATTTAGAAACAGGAGTTTCCCATGCAGTTTTCGGAAATCAAAGGACAAGAACAGGCCATTCATATTATAGAGCGTGCAATTCAGACACAGCACATTGCGCATGCATATCTTTTTACCGGACCGGAAGGCGTCGGCAAAAAGAAAGCAGCGCTTGCAATGGCACAATACCTCAACTGCACCGGCAAAGCCCCGGAAAGCACGCAAAGCTGCGGCTCATGCCCATCCTGCATACAGGCGCAAACCGGAAGTCAGCCGGATATCATTGTACTGGAGCCGGATGGCGCAAGCATCAAGATTGAACAGATTCGTGCGCTGCTTTCTAAAGTATCCTTGCGCAATTATGACAGCGTATATAAAGTAATTCTCATCAATGATGCACATTTAATGACGGAGCAGGCTGCCAACTGTTTGCTGAAAACACTGGAAGAACCTACAGACAACACCGTATTCATTTTGATTACTTCGCAAATACAAAATCTGCCTATTACTATTTTGTCCCGTTGTCAGCAAATACAGTTTCACACATTATCTCCTTCACTCATACAAGAGATTTTACTGCAGCACTATCCCGCTCAGCAAAGCCGTATCGGGTTGACAGCGGCATTGGCGGGCGGCTCAATGCATACAGCGGAAGAACTGCTGGCAAATGATGATCTGGCACAAACCAGGCAGGATTTTTATCAGCTTTTGGCGAAACTGGATACGATGCGGCCGGCTCAAATTATCAGCTGGTGTGAGCAGTGGGATAAAAACAAAAAAATGGCACGTACACTGCTGGAGCTGGGACAGCTCTGGTATCACGATGTACTGCTGACCGTTATGCATAGCGACAGCGGCCTTATCCTCAATCAGGATTATCTGGCAGAGCTGCGCACACAGCATGCTGCACCGGAGCACTTGCTTCACGTACTGCAGTATTTTCGTACTGCAGCAGAACAGCTGGAATACAATGCATCGCCACGGCTGGTGCTGGAAGTTGTTTTGCTAAAAACGCAGCAATTGATTTCTAAATAAACGATCGAAAACATATAATAGGAGGATTCATCATGAGTATTACTGTTATTGGCGTCCGATTCAAGGAAGCCGGTAAAATATATTATTTCGACCCGGATCAAATGAATATTCAGGCCGGAGATCATGTAATTGTAGAAACCGCACGCGGTATCGAATACGGCAGTGTAGTGGTAGGACTAAAACAAGTACCGGAAGAAGAAATCATACCGCCACTGAAAAAAGTAATTCGCGTGGCAACACCGGAAGATGACGCCCATGTGGCAGCAAATGCTGAATATGAAAAAGAAGCATTTCAGGTGTGCTTAGAAAAAATCGAAAATCACCAGCTTCCAATGAAACTGATTGATGTAGAATATACTTTTGACAACAGCAAAATTGTATTTTTCTTTACCGCTGACGGCCGCGTAGATTTTCGTGAACTGGTAAAAGATTTGGCTACCGTATTCCGTACTCGCATTGAACTGCGTCAAATCGGTGTGCGAGATGAAGCCAAAATGTTAGGCGGTATCGGCTTCTGCGGCCGCCCATTGTGCTGTCACACATTTTTAGGTGATTTTGCACCGGTAAGTATCAAAATGGCAAAAGAACAGAATTTATCACTGAACCCATCTAAAATTTCCGGTATTTGCGGACGATTGTTATGCTGTTTAAAATATGAAAATGATGTGTATGTAGAAAACAGAAAATGCGGATGCAAAGTAAAGCATCTGGATGCGCTGGATAATATGGATGAGGACGACACAGGCTTTGACCTACGCAATCTGGAAGACTAAATTTTATAAACACGGGAGGGAATCACATGAATTTAAGCAAACAATTGGCCACTATGCAGCAGACCTTATCTCAGCTGACAGAAGAATTTCAGCAGCTGCAGGTCTATATCGCCAATTTAGAGGCAGAAAACGAGTGGCTGCGTCAACAGGCTGCGCCAGCTGTACAAAACAACAGTCAAAGCGAAAACGATGGGCTGCACACGCTGCAAAAGCTTTATGACGATGGGATTCATGTGTGCCCTGCATATTTCGGAAAAACACACGATGGCGGCTGCCTTTTATGCATGGAGGTACTGAGCAATGTGTCCAACTAGCATATCGGTACTGCCTGACGAAGCATTCACCGATTTATGTATCCAACATGATATATACGGGTATGCCACATCCGAAACAAACCCACATATCTGGAAAGTCCTGCAGAAAACGCAGGGCTTTCGATTTTCTATCGATGCCGTCCTGCTGGCGCATTTTATAACGCCAAATCCGGACAAGCCGCAGCGCCTTCTGGATTTGGGCACCGGAAGCGGTGTTATGCCTCTGCTTTTAGCTGCCCGTTATGACAAACTGCAAATTGACGGCATAGAGCTGCAAGCTGAAATCGCAGACATGGCCAAACGTTCTGTAACCTATAACGGTATGGAAGACCATATCCGGATTCATCAGCAGGATATAACACAACTGCCCAAATCATTTGAACAGCAATATGATTTCGTCATCAGCAATCCGCCATTTTTTCAAGTCGGCACCGGAAAGCAAAACCCAAATCCGCAAATTGCTCTGGCACGGCACGAACTGGCCTGCACATTAGAGCAATTAATACAATGTGCCTTTCGCACATTAAAAGACCGCGGGCATTTCGCACTGATTCATCGTGCAGAACGATTGACCGAAATTCTTGCTCTCTGCCAAAAACATCGTCTGGCACCATATCGGCTGCGCATGATTCACCCTACGCTGGATCAGCCGGCTAATCTGATTCTGATGGAAGCAATCAAAGATGGCAGAAACGGTATCACCATTATGCCGCCTCTGCCTATTTATGAAACAACCGCTTCTATTACCAGTGATAAATCCACTTACAGCAAAGAAGTATTATCTTACTATCGATGATATACTTGATACCACCACAGGAGGTACACCATGACATACGGCACTTTATACCTATGCGCTACACCGATCGGCAATCTGCAGGATATTACCCTGCGTGTGCTGGAAACATTAGAAACGGTTGACCTGGTAGCTTGCGAAGATACCCGTAAAACACTGCAGCTGCTGAATCATTTCAACATTTCCAAACCGGTCACCAGCTATTATGAACACAACAAAATGACCAAAGGTGATGTCATCATTCAGCACCTGAAAGACGGCAAACATGTAGCACTGGTGTCCGATGCCGGTATGCCCGGCGTATCCGACCCCGGCTACGACCTGGTACAGCAATGTCTGGCAGAAGATATTCCTTTCACCGTACTGCCCGGCCCGGTAGCTGCAGTTACAGCCCTAGTGCTTAGCGGCCTGCCAACCGACCGCTTCTGTTTTGAAGGCTTCATTCCGCGACACAAAAAAGAACGGCAGCAGTACTTCGAACGCCTGCTTAAAGAAGAACGCACCATGATTTTTTACGAATCCCCGCACCGTTTGGAAGATACCTTAAAAACAATGGCAGAAGTGTTTCCCGAACGCCCTATGGCTGCAGCGCGAGAACTGACCAAAAAATTTGAAGAGATTGTACGCGGTACACCGGCAGAAGTACTGGCTCACTTTGAACAAAACGGCATTCGCGGCGAATTTGTACTGCTTTTGCACGGCGCAGAGCCTGCCGCACCGGAAACACGAGATATCGACTGGGCCGTTGCCCGTGTAGCACAGCTGGAAGCAGAAGGCATCTCTCAAAAAGATGCCATCAAACAGGCTGCCAAAGAAGCAGACCTTAGCAAACGTGACGTATACAACTTTATCGTACAGAACAAATAGTCCTGTGCGGTAAAGTTTTTCACTTGCATCAGCACTTTCTTTCCTGTATAATTATGGTAAGTTATTTTTGAAGGAGGTGCTAGTATGGAAACTACATTACAATTAATTCTCAATGAATTAAAAACAATGAATCATCGCATGGATTCAATGGAGAATCGTATGGGCTCTATGGAAAGTCGTATGGATTCTATAGAAAACCGTTTAAGCTCTGTGGAAGAAAATTTATCGGGTTTAACTGCGCAAGTAAAAGAAAATACGATGTTTATTCATGCACTCATTAACGGTCAGCATAAATTAGAACAGAAAATTGATACTACAATGGATTATGTCATGAATCTTGCTGCCAGAACATCCACACTTGAACGTGTAACCGGCAAAATTCTATATGACTTAGCCGATGACAGAAAATAGGCACGAGCCACAATCATCAGCACACGCAGCAATTTTAATTTATACGTTTTAACATTATTCGTACTACGCTGATGATTTTATTCTGTGCCTATATAAAATGCACAGAAATCTCTTGCATTTTTCAGCACAAACAGTTATAATATTTTTTGTGCTGATGTAGCTCAGTTGGCAGAGCAGCTGATTCGTAATCAGCAGGTCGCGGGTTCGATTCCCGCCATTAGCTTGTTCATATGCGGGTATAGTTTAGTGGTAGAACATCAGCTTCCCAAGCTGAATATGAGGGTTCGATTCCCTTTACCCGCTCCATCAAAAAAGCGTCAACCAGTATGGCTTGACGCTTTT
>JAGARS010000198.1 GCA_017622155.1 Peptococcaceae bacterium | reverse complement strand
GCGTGCGCGCGTGAGGAAGGCACATTTATGAACATTTCTGTGGATAAGTCTGTGGATAACTGTATGGATAACCAAAAAGAAAAGCAGCGGAACACTGAATTCCGTTGCTTTTCTCGAAATCTGTTGCAATATTTTACAATGGTTATTTGCTCATACCCATTGTCATACCGGAAGCAGAACCTGTGGTTGGCATGTTCTGTTCGGCATACTGAATCATTTTTTTCACCATGTAACCGCCTACATAACCGTTTTCACGGCTTGTCAGCTGGCCTTTGTCAGCTGTCTGGTAGTTGCTTAACCCTAATTCGTTGGCCACTTCGTATTTGAAGTTGTTTAAGAAACCGGAAGCATTTTTTGCAGCTGGTTCGTTAGAAGAACTTCTGGACATTTCGTTCACCTCCCTTGTCAAGTTGTAATTCTATTTTGTTCGTTTGCGGTGTTTCTATCCCGCCAATTACTGGATGGCGTTACTGTTTGTTTTCCATACGGTTGTTTTCAGTACGCATCTCGTTTCTCACATTGCTGACATTGTTTTTCATGTCTCTGTTTTTATTGCAGGACTCTGCACGATTTTCTGCTTTGTTTTTCATGTTCTGTTCGCTGCGGTTCTGCATGTTCTGGTTTGCTTTTTGTTTTGCGGATGGCTGTTCATTACGATTTTTCATGTCGCGCTCACCTCCTTACACAAGCTATTGTGGTTTGAAATGAAAAAACAATACGAGGAAATATCAGTCAGATTGTTTACGTATTAATTGTGTTCATTGTATACAATGATGCATAAAGATACATAAATTCCGCAATGGGAATCACGAAAAAATAATTATGCGTAATATTTCACTTTTTTCGGGAAAATAGTTGACCTAATTGTGCGGAAAGAGTACAATAGAACCGTTAGCGTATGTCTGACACAGATATAGAAATGGTCAAGACGCTTATTTGTAAAATAAATAAAATAATAAAAATCAAGAAAGAGGCGCGTTATGGACACTAAAATTAGAAAAGAGCTTGAAACAATCGGTTTGAAAAATCTGGGTGAAATCAAACAGAATTTAACCCCTGAACTGCTGGTGGAAGAGGCACTTTTCAATGGAGAAGGCGTATTAACCGACACAGGAGCATTCCGTGTAGTAACAGGGAAATTTACAGGTCGTTCTCCTGAAGACCGTTTTATTGTAAAACGCAATAGTTACGAAGATAAAATTGCATGGGGCAAAGTAAACAAATCCATTGAGCCGGAAGTATTTGATCGTCTGTACGAAAAAGTACTGGCTTATCTGGAAGGTAAAAAAGTATACGTATTTGATGGTCTGGCAGGCGCTGATGAACAGTATCAGATGCAGACCAGAATTGTAAACGAATATGCGCACCAGAATTTGTTTATGCATCAGCTCTTGGTTCGCCCAACTGCTGAAAAACTGGAAAACTATGCACCTGCACTGCATATGGTATGTGCACCGGGTTTCAAATGTGATCCGGAAGCAGATGGTGTACACTCCGATGCTGCAATTATTCTGGATTTAGAAAAAAATATTATTTTAATCGTAGGCAGCAGCTACTGCGGTGAAATGAAAAAATCTGTATTCTCCGCAATGAACTACTTCCTGCCACAGCAGAATGTACTGCCAATGCATTGCTCTGCCAACACAGATCCTGAAACAGGCAGCGTAGCTGTATTCTTTGGCTTGTCCGGTACAGGGAAAACCACTCTGTCTGCTGACCCTGCCCGCAAACTCATTGGTGATGACGAACACGGCTGGTCTGATACAGGTATTTTCAACATTGAAGGCGGCTGCTATGCAAAAGCAATTCGTTTAAACAGAGAACAGGAACCACAGATTTTTGATGCTGTGAAATTCGGTTCTGTAGTAGAAAACGTAGAATTCTTCCCAGGTACCAGAAAAATTGACTTCTATGATGAAAGCCTGACAGAAAATACCCGTGCAGCTTATCCGGTAGAATACATTCCAAACGCACAGCTGGATGGCAAAGGCGGCATTCCGCAGACTATCATTTTCCTGACAGCCGATGCATTTGGTGTACTGCCTCCAATTGCGAAACTGGATACTTTACAGGCTATGTATCATTTACTGAGCGGTTATACCAGCAAACTGGCAGGTACCGAACGCGGCATTACCGAACCGCAGGCTACATTCTCCACATGCTTTGGGGAACCTTTCCTGCCATTAGATCCAATGGTTTATGCAAATATGCTGGCTGAAAAAATCGAAAAATATGATGTAAATGTATATCTGGTAAATACCGGTTGGGTTGGCGGCCCTTATGGTGTAGGCAATCGTATCAAACTGTCCTATACCCGTGCGCTGGTAAGTGCAGCTCAGAATGGTGAGCTGGCAAAAGTAGAATACGAACAGCATCCAATCTTCAAAGTATCCATGCCAAAATCCTGCCCGGGTGTTGATGCTGAAATTTTGAATCCTAGAAATCTGTGGGAAGACAAAGCAGCATACGATGCACAGGCAAAAGTACTGGCGAAAAAATTTGCAGACAACTTCAAACGTTTTGAAACTGCACCGGAAGAATTGGTAAAAGCAGGTCCTGTAGCTGAATAATAGCTTGCAGGAATGCAATATTGCAAACTTGATATGACTGACCTTGAGCCCTCGTGAGAAATCACGAGGGCTTTGCTGTGTTTGGCGTGTTTGATAAAATGTACAGGAAAAGTGAAAATCAAGTGCATTCCATTGATTTTATGCGCAGAATATGGTATATATTAATGTTGATAACAATATATCGAAAACACGTGAACAAAGGGGATGACAGTGTGTTAAAGACGCTTTTAAGTCAGATTAAAGAATACAAAAAAGATACGATTTTAACACCGATTTTTACGGCACTGGAAGTGTTTATGGAAGTGCTGATTCCATTTATTATTGCATCGCTGATCGATAAGGGTATTGAGGCGGGAAGTATGCAGAATGTGCTGTTTTATGGCGGGCTGATGCTGGTAATGGCAATGTTCAGCCTGTTGTTCGGGATTTTGGCAGGGAAATATGCGGCATCGGCTTCATCGGGGTTTGCATACAATCTCCGCAACAGTATGTATGAGAATATTCAGACATTTTCTTTCTCCAATATTGATAAGTTCAGCACAGCAGGGCTCATTACCCGTATGACAACCGATGTGACCAATGTGCAGAATGCGTTTCAAATGATTATTCGTATTGCAGTACGGGCACCGTTAATGCTTGTCTGCAGTGTGATTATGTGCTGCGTTATCAGTGTGGAGCTCAGCTCGGTATTTCTGGTGGCAGTGGTATTTTTGGGTGTTTCGCTGGCATTTATTACAGTGAAAACCTATCGGATTTTTGACGAAGTATTCCGGAAATATGATGATGTCAATGCCAGTGTGCAGGAAAATATTACAGGCATTCGTGTAGTGAAATCGTTTGTGCGTGAAGAGTATGAGAATACCAAGTTCAAAAAGGCTGCAGAAAATCTGTATAAAATGTTTGTGAAAGCGGAAAGTCTGCTGATTCTGAACAATCCGGTTATGATGCTGGCGGTATACGGCTGTATGCTGGCGCTGTCATGGTTTGGGGCGCAGTTTATCGTGGCAGGGGAGCTTACTACCGGGAACCTGACATCATTATTTACTTATGTGATGAGCGTACTGATGAGTCTGATGATGCTGTCTATGATTTTTGTCATGACCACTATGAGTATGGCCAGTGGTAAACGTATTGCAGAAATTCTTAACGAAAAAGCCGATATTGTAAATCCGGCCGAGCCTGTTATGGAAGTGCGCGATGGCAGTATTGTATTTGACCATGTGCATTTTGGCTATCATCAGGGTGCCGGAAAATATGTATTGCATGATTTGGACTTTTCCATTCAGTCCGGTGAAACTATCGGGATTATTGGCGGCACCGGCAGCGGTAAATCCAGCCTGGTGAGCCTGATCAGCCGTTTGTATGATGTATCGGAAGGGACTGTATTTGTTGGCGGACGCGATGTGCGGGAATATGATTTAGATGTGCTGCGTAATGAGGTGGCAGTTGTATTACAGAAAAATGTATTGTTTAGCGGCACGGTGCTGGAAAATCTGCGCTGGGGCAATGAAACAGCCACCGAAGAACAGTGCAGAGAAGCTTGCCGCTTGGCATGTGCCGATGAATTTATCGAGCGAATGCCTGATGGCTACAATACTCGAGTGGAACAAGGCGGCACCAACTTCTCCGGCGGGCAGAAACAGCGATTGTGTATTGCCAGAGCGCTGTTGAAAAATCCAAAAGTGCTGATTCTGGATGATTCCACCAGTGCAGTAGATACCGCCACCGATAGCCGTATTCGGAAAGCTTTGGCCGATACCATTCCTGGCACTACCAAAATTATTATTGCACAGCGTATTGCCAGCGTAGAGCACGCAGACCGCATTTTAGTATTAGAGCATGGCAGAATCAGCGGCTTTGATACCCACGAAGCATTGCTTGAAACTAATGCGGTATATCAGGAAATTTATGAAATTCAAACCAAGGGCGGCGGCGATTTTGACGAGCCCGATGTCCAGCATACAGCATCACAGACACCAACAGAAGGGGGGCAGCACTGATGGCACAAAACAAACAAAAGAAACCGCCAAAAGGCATGAAAATGCCGCCTGGGCATGGGCCGTCCGCCGACTCTATTCCTCTGCTGAAACGGGTGCTCTCGTATGCATTCAAAGAATACAAGCTGCATTTTGCAGTGGTGGTATTGTGTATTGTAGGAGCAGCTGCGGCATCTTTGCGCGGTACACTGTTTATGCGTACCCTCATTGATGATTTTATCGTGCCCCTTACCAAAGTGTCCAACCCGGACTTCGGGCCACTAAAAACAGCTTTGATTGGGCTTGCCTGTGTATATCTGTTCGGCATTTTGTGCTCCTATGTGTATAACCGCATTATGATTAATGTATCGCAAGGGGTGCTGAAAAAACTGCGTATTGATATCTTTACCCATATGGAGTCCCTGCCGATTCAGTATTTTGATACCCATGCCCACGGGGATATTATGTCGGTATATACCAACGACGTAGATACCTTGCGACAGCTGATCAGCCAAAGTATTCCGCAGCTGATCAACGCCTCCATTACTGTAGTGATTACCTTTATCAGTATGGT
>JAGARS010000197.1 GCA_017622155.1 Peptococcaceae bacterium | reverse complement strand
TGCGCATTACAATTGCGGAAATCGCACAGGCTTTGGGATATCCATATATGCAAACAGGAGAAGGGATTGCTGCGGGTGTTGTGATAGACAGCCGCGCTGTGCAGCCGGGGGACTTGTTTGTTGCGCTTGAGGGCGAGCTGACCGATGGGCATCGTTATCTGGCGCAGGCGCTGGAACAGGGCGCGGCCGGAGTTGTTATTTCCCAGGAAAGTGCAATTAAGCAGTATGGACTGCAGAATTATATTCTGGTGCAGGATGGCGCAGCATTTTTGCAGGCGCTTGCGCATTGGCTCCGTAAAAATATGAATATTCCGGTCATTGCGGTGACTGGCAGTACCGGGAAAACCTCTACCAAGGACTTTCTGGCGGCAGTGCTTGCGCCATTGGGCGATGTGGTAGTGACAAAGGGCAATCATAACAATGAACTGGGCATGCCGCTTACCATTTGCGGTTTGGAAGAAAATACGCAGGCAATGGTAGTAGAAATGGGTATGCGCGGATTAGGGCAAATTGATTTTCTGTGCAGCATTGCAGAGCCTAAGTATGGACTGATTACCAATATTGGCAAAACCCATTGCGAACTGCTGGGCTCTCAGGAAAATATTGCACAGGCTAAGTGTGAGCTGCTTGCCTATATTCCGTCTGATGGTGCGGCAGTGCTAAACAGCAGTGATCGCGCGCTGATTGCACCATGGCTCGACACCTGCAAAGGGCGTATTGTATGGTATGACGGCAGCGGAAAAGACCCCCATGCGGCATACTGGGCAGACGAAATCCGTCAGCATGCAGATGGCATTACCTATCAGCTGCATGCAGGGGAGCATATAGAGACCATTCATTTGGCAGTGCACGGAATACACAATGTATCCAACATCCTGGCGGCCATTGCTATAGCCCGCGAACTGGGGCTTGACTGGTCAGCCATTGCTGCTGCATTATCGCAGGCAAGACTCACCGGTATGCGGCTGGATATTGCGGAAAATAAAGCAGGGGTTATTGTAATTAATGATGCTTACAATGCAAATCCCGATTCTATGAAAAGTGCTATTTCCGTGCTGATGAACCAAGCCGGCGGCCGAAAAGTTGCTGTGCTGGGCGATATGTATGAGCTGGGAAAATATGAAGCAGAAAGTCATAAAGAAGTAGGAATGGAAGCGGCCGCGCAAAAGGTGGATTATCTCATTGCTGTAGGAGCGTTGGGAGCATTGATTGGGCAGGCTGCGGAAACTGCGGGCTGTAAAGTGGATTTTGCAGCAGACAATGGGCAGGCGATACAGTATTTGCAGCAGTATATCACACGGGGTGATGCTGTGCTGGTAAAAGGCAGCCGCGGTATGAAAATGGAACAAATTGTACAGAGTCTTATGGGGTGAACGATATGTGGCAGACAATGCTATTTGCCTTTGTAATCAGCCTGGTGGTGTGTCTGGTGATTGGGCCGCTGCTGATTCCGGCATTACAACGGTTAAAATTTGGACAGAGTATTAGAAGTGATGGGCCTGAACGACATTTGCAGAAACAAGGCACACCAACAATGGGCGGTGTGATGTTTTTCTTTAGCTTGATTCTGGGCACTGTATTTTTGGCAGGAGATTCTTTTATGACATATTTTCTGCTGGTATGTGCACTTGGCTTTGGGCTGATTGGCTTTATTGACGATTATATCAAAATTGTAAAAAAACGTTCTCTGGGTCTAACTCCAAAACAGAAAATCATCGGACAGTTTGCCTTATCTATTGCTGTAAGCGCTGCGGCGGTTTATATGCTGGATGTAAGTACAGAAGTCATGGTTCCTGTGCTGGGCTGGAGCCTGGATTTTGGGGTATTGTATATTCCGTTTTTGATTTTCCTGCTGGTAGGCACTACCAATGCAGTGAATCTGACCGATGGGCTGGATGGCTTGGCTTCCGGTGTAACGCTGATTGTAGCACTGGGCTATACATTGATTGGCGTACTGCAGGCACAGCCGGCGGTGGTTGTGTTCGGTGCAGCGCTGGCAGGCAGCTGTTTAGGCTTTTTGGTATTCAACCATCATCCTGCCAAAGTATTTATGGGCGATACAGGGTCTTTGCTGCTGGGCGGTGCGGTAGCTGCTTTGGCGATTATGACCAAAACAGAATTACTGCTGCCTTTGATTGGGATTGTATATGTAGCAGAGGTAATCTCCGATATCATTCAGGTAGGCGTGTATAAATGGAAAAAAGTACGTGTGTTTAAAATGGCTCCGCTGCATCATCATTTTGAGTTATGCGGCTGGTCAGAAACGAAAGTCGTGCGTGTATTCTGGGCGGCTACTGCCATCGCGGTGCTGCTGACATTGTTGTGTTATTCTCTGACATTGGGGAATATTCCTATGTAATGAGGTGTAAACTATGGGGCAGAAAGTACTGGTAATTGGTGCTGCTCGCAGTGGTTTGGCGAGTGCAGAATTTCTTGCAAAACAAGGGAATCAGGTTATTTTGACAGATATGAAACAGCAGGAGTCGATGGCTGATCTGGCACAGCTTGGCGTATCTTTCCTGTGGGGCGTACAGCCGGATGTGGCGAGCCTTGCGCCGGATTATATTGTGATGAGTCCGGGCGTGCCGCTGTCGATTCCTCCTGTGGTGTATGCCAAAGCGCATAATATTCCTGTAATCGGTGAACTGGAACTGGCATATCGCAGCTGTAAAGCTCCATTTGTGGCGATTACCGGTACCAATGGGAAAACGACTACGACCACTTTGACCGGCGAGCTGCTGAAAAAAACAGGACGCAATGTTTTTGTAGGCGGCAATATCGGTGTGCCTCTGGCAAGCTATGCGGCAGATTTGTCGCAGGATGATGTGGTTGTGGCAGAGGTGAGCAGTTTTCAATTAGAAAGTATTGATACGTTTGCGCCGCATCTGGCTTTAATGATCAATCTGACACCGGATCATCTGGACAGACACGGCAATATGGAAAATTATCTGGCATGTAAAGCAAATATTTTTGCCAACCAGACAGAACGGGATTATCTGATTTTAAATTATGATGATGCAGCGCTTCGCTCTTTGGCCGGTACAAGCAAGGGCAAGGTATTATTTTTCAGCCAGAAGCATATACTGGAAGAAGGCGTATATTTAGACGGTCAGGATGTCGTTTTGCGCCTCAATGGAGAATCTGTTGTTATTTGCAGGGAAGATGAAATTGCAATCAAAGGGAAGCACAATCTGGAAAATGCCATGGGAGCCATTCTGCTTGGGTATTTGAGCGGCGTTTCTGTAGAAGATATTCGACAGGTATTGATGCAGTTTCAGGGTGTGGCACATCGTCTGGAACCGGTACGCAGTTACAATGGTGTGCTGTATGTGAATGATTCAAAAGGGACAAATCCTGATTCTACCATCAAAGCGATAGAAGCGTATGATAATCCGCTGGTGCTGATTCTGGGCGGGCTGAATAAAGGCAGCGACTTTGCACAGTTAGCAGCTTTGGTGAAAGCCCGTGTAAGGAGAGTAGTGGTACTGGGCGAAGCGAAAGACAGTATCATACAGGCACTGCAGCAGGCGGGATTTGACCATTATACCGCTGCAGATACATTTGAAGAAGCGGTGCGAGTGGCTGCTGCTCAGGCAGAGCAAGGCGATGTGGTGCTTTTGTCTCCGGCGTGTGCCAGCTGGGATATGTTTAAAAGTTATGAAGAACGTGGCGATTTGTTCAAACAAATTGTAAATAGCTTGTAAAAGCGTGTAAGCAGTGTATTGTGAGAATCTATATAATCAGTCGAGAAAGGTGGTGCTTCATATGGATAAAAAAAATCAGCCGGATTTGGTGCTGTTTTTGATAACGCTGGTATTGCTGATTATCGGCTTGATTATGGTATTGAGTGCCAGTTCCTATGAAGCTATGCTGGACTACGATGATGCACTGCATTTCTTTAAGCGGCAGGCAGCATTTATGGCAATGGGCTTTATCCCGATGTTTATTATGATGAATATCAATATTGATTTTGTAAAACGTCTGGCATTTCCGGGGCTTGCTATATCTATCGTTTTACTGCTGCTGCTGCCGGTATTTGGGGTGGATGTCAATGGTGCTGTGCGATGGTATCGTATCGGGCCGCTTCAGTTTGGGCCTGCGGAAATGGCAAAACCCATTGTAATCGTATTCTTTGCCATGTGGCTGACCGCATTGGGCAAAAAAAATCTGCGTACTTTCAAAGGCTTTTTCATTACGCTGTTGATTCTGGCAGTGGTGCCGGTATTGATTATCGGTGAAGACCTGGGTACGGCAGTATGTATTGCCGGTGCGATGTTTTGTATGCTGATTGTTGCAGAAGTACCGGTCAGTTACTTGATTGGGCTGGCCTGCACAGCAGCTGCAGGGGTAGCAGCTATGATTGTTGCAGAACCGTACCGTGTACAGCGTATCCTTGCCTTTCTGGACCCGTTTGCTGATCCGCTGGGCAAAGGGTATCAGGTGGTGCAGTCGTTATATGCCATTGGCTCCGGGTCTATGTTTGGTGTAGGGCTTGGTGCCAGCCGGCAGAAACTGATGCATCTGCCTGAAATGCATACAGACTTTATCTTTTCTATCATTGGTGAAGAGCTGGGCTTTTTGGGTGCAGCGTTTGTGATTCTGCTGTTTGCAGCGTTTATATGGAGAGGATTTCTGCTATCGTCGCAGCTGGAAGATAGATTCATGGCGTTTACTGCATTTGGCTTAACCGCTTCCATTGGCATTCAGGCTATAATTAATATTGGTGTTGCGGTAGGTGCGTTTCCGGTTACCGGTATTCCGCTGCCATTTATCAGCTATGGCGGTTCTTCGCTGATCTTTATGATGGCGACGGTAGGCTTTTTGCTGAACTTATCCAAATATGCGAAGAAGTAAAAGCGAATATAGAAGAAGAACGAAACAAAAGATTTGTATCTAAAAAGCAGGATGTTATAATTTTCAAAGAGAATAATGAATTGTAAAGACGAAAGAAAAGGCGGTGGTTCTAATGCGGATTATATTAACTGGAGGCGGTACAGGAGGCCATATTTATCCTGCGCTGGCTGTGGCTGAACGGCTGCAGGCACTCCATCCGGACTGTGAAATTCTATATGTGGGAACTGACCGCGGTTTAGAAAAGGATATTGTACCAAAACGCAATTTGCCGTTTCGCACCATTCATGCGGAAGGGCTGCCGCGCAAACTGACACCGGCTTTGCTGAAAGCTGTGAAAAAATCTGCCGATGGCTGCCTGGAAGCACGTAAAATCGTAAAATCCTTTCAGCCCGATGTTGTAATTGGTACAGGCGGGTATGTGTGTGGGCCGGTAGTGCTGGCGGCTAAACTGCAGGGTGTGCCGACAATGATTCATGAGCAGAATGCATTTCCGGGCATTACCAACAAACTGCTGGCGCGGTTTGCCAACTGCATTATGGTGAATTTTGAAGAATCTAAAAAATATTTTGTACATAAAGAACGCATCAAAGTGACGGGGCTCCCGGTGCGGCAGGAAGTGCTGGCTGTGGAAAAAAACGAGAGCCTTGCTTATTTTGGGTTTTCTGCAGAAAAGACAACGCTTCTGGTGAGCGGAGGCAGCCGGGGGGCGCGCAGTTTAAACCGTGCTATGGTGGATGCGTATCCGGAATTGTTAAAACATCCGGATTTACAGATTATTCATCTGACCGGCAAAACAGATTATGAAGATACTATGACGGCATTGCAGGAGAAGGGGATTGATATTGCAGAGCATCCACAGGTTGTGATAAAATCTTATCTGGATGAAATGCAGTATGGACTTGGTGCGGCAGATTTTTGTGTTGGCCGTGCCGGTGCCACTTTCCTGGCAGAAGTGACAGCGTGCGGTCTGCCTTGTATTCTGATTCCGTATCCGTATGCGGCGGAAAACCACCAGGAGTACAATGCCAAAGCACTGGTAGAGCAGAATGCAGCTTCTATGATTTTGGATAAAGATTTGACAGGGAGCACATTGTGCCGGGCTGTGTTATCATTGTATCAAAATTCAGAAAATAGAAAACAAATGGCGGCACAGTCTTTCACCATGGGCAAACGAGATGCACTGGCGCAGATTGTTGGCCTGGTAGAACAGCAGTGTGCCGAATCATGCGTAAGCAGCGTGCAACAAAAACGATAAGAAAACAGGTTATAAATAGATAATCTGAAATGCAGGGGGGACTCGCATTGCAGGGGAATGAAGTGAAACATATTTATTTTATGGGAATCGGCGGTATTGGTATGAGCGGTATTGCAGAAATTCTGCTGGATTTTGGCTACCGTGTTTCCGGTTCTGATATCAAAGTGTCTAACGTGACAGAACGGCTGCAGAAAAAGGGTGCAGAGATCTATATAGGGCAGCGTGCGGAAAATATTACAGCGGATATTGACTATGCAGTACGTTCTACAGCGATTCGTGAAACCAACGAAGAATATATGCGTGTAAAAGAACTGGGGCTGCCGGTATTGCATCGTTCGCAAATGCTGGCAAAGCTGATGGAAGAAAAGAAGGCAATCTGTGTAGCCGGTGCTCACGGAAAGACCACCACATCTTCTATGATTTCGCTGGCTATGGAGCTGGCAGGCAAAGATCCGACCATTGTTGTGGGCGGTGAAATTGCACAGATTGGCAGCAATGCCAAAAGCGGAAATGGCGATTATCTGGTAGCGGAAGCAGATGAAAGTGATGGTTCTTTTTTGAATCTGCATCCATGGATGACCGTGATTACCAATGTGGAAGAAGATCATCTGGACCATTATCAGGATTTAGATGCTATTCGCAATGCTTTTATTGATTTTGTAAAACTGCCGGGAGAATCCGGTGTAGCAGTGCTCAATTATGACTGTCCGGAAACACGCCAGCTGGCGCAATATGCAGCCGGCAAGGTGGTTAGCTATGGTATGGCTGACGATGCACAGGTGCGTGGAGCAAATGTGCGCCAGGAGCAAGGCGAAAGCCTGGTGGATGTGTATCAGCATGGACAGCTGTTAGGCACATTAAGACTGCATGTACCGGGTATGCATAATATCAGCAACGCGTTGGCAGCAGTGGCTGCCGGCCTTGAAATCGGTATGACCTTTGATGAACTGGCAGCGGGCTTAAAAGAATTTGGCGGTGCACGGCGCAGATTCCAGCTGCTGGGTGTGGTGCAGAATATTCAGATTATAGATGACTATGCCCATCATCCTACAGAAGTAGCTGCGACCATTGAAGCGGCTAAGGGTGTACACGATGGCAGAGTGGTGGCAGTGTTCCAGCCGCATCGCTACAGCAGAACCAAATTTTTGGCTGAAAAGTTTGCCGAAGCATTCGATGCAGCCGATGAAGTGGTATTGACCGATGTATATGCTGCCGGGGAGGATCTTTCCGAAGGCGCAGAAAGCGACATCATTGCACAGCACATGCAGCGTCCGGCTCATTTGGTGGCACGAGAGCAGCTGAACAAATTCCTGCAGGGCTTTGTGAAACCGGGGGATATGGTGCTGATGATGGGGGCCGGAAACATCTGGCAGAACTCTATTCAGCTGGTAGAAGATTTAAAACAGCTGTAATGCTGTAATTGATAGAAACGATCGACTTGTTGTTATGAAATGCACAAATTGATAGAATGTGCAGGTGATGAAACATGAAACGAAAAGAGCATGAGCCAATGCGCAACTATACCACATGGCGCATTGGCGGGCCTGTAGATCTGATGCTGCAGCCGGAATCCGTAGAAGAGCTGCAGGAAGCGCTGCAGGAAGCCAAAGCCATTGGCAAGCCGTATTATATCATCGGGGCAGGGTCAAATTTGCTGGTGGCCGATGAGGGGCTGCGGGCTACGGTGATTGTGTTAGGCGGCAATTTATGCAAATGGGCTGTATCGGGCAATACAATCACCGCTGAGGCAGGGCTGCCGCTTCCGGTGCTGGCGCGCAAAGCAGCAAGGGCGGGGCTGTCCGGGCTTGAATTTGCAGCAGGCATTCCGGGGTCTGTAGGCGGCGCAGTGGTAATGAATGCAGGCGCTTATCAGAGCCAAATGTCTAATATCATTGAAGAAGTATTATGCTGTGATCAGGATGGCAATTTGCTGACACTGGACAACGAAGCTTGCGGGTTTGCTTATCGCAACAGCAGATTTAAAAACGATAAATCACTGATTATTCTATCGGTGACATTCCACTTGCAGCCGGGAGATGCGGAGCAGATTGAAAAGCAGATGGGCTACAATACTGCAGCACGCATTGAAAAACAGCCAACCAGTTATCCAAATGCGGGGAGTGTATTCAAAAACCCGCCGGGAGAAGCGGCCGGCCGTCTGATTGATCAGGTTGGTGCCAAAGGCTGGCGGCAAGGGGATGCTATGGTATCGGACAAGCATGCCAACTTTATCGTTAATACCGGGCAGGCTGCCTGTGCCGATGTGCTGGCGCTGATTGAGCGTATCAGAAAAACGGTACTGCAAGAGACAGGATTTGCGCTGGAAGAGGAAATTTTGTATTTACATGATGAAAATCTTTAATTCATAGTATAGACAGCAAAAGAAACCTTTGTTATAATAAATAAGATAAGAATGTAAAGTTGTGATGCTATGGAAAAAAATAAAATTATTGTTCTGAATGATTACAGAACAGCAGCGCAGGAATCGCCTGATGATTCCGGTGTACAGCATCATGCCGAAGAGACGGCCCGCGAAGCGGCTGAGCCGGCTTCGGAAGGGCGTGTGGTGCGCAAACGCAAAATTCGTGTGAAACGCATGAAAGTGCTTGGCGGTACACTGCTGGCTGTGCTTTTGCTGTTCGGAATCAGCTGGCTGCCTGTGTTTCAGGTGCAGCAGATTACCGTTACGGGAAATGATGCACTGAGTACTGACAAGGTAATTGCTATATCGGGCCTGGAGCAAGGGGACAACCTGTTCTGGTGCGGTGCCGGTGAGGCCAAGAAACAGCTGCGGCACAATCCGTTTGTCAAACAGGTATCTATCCGTCGCGCGCTGCCTGATGAACTGGTAATACAGATTACCGAGCGCCCGTCTGTCGGCTATATTGTTACAATCGATGGCTATGTGCAGGTAGACGCAGAGGGCAGAATGCTGGCCATTCAGCAGTCGCTGAGCGATTATCGCCTGCCGGTAATCAGCGGTGTAGGCCTAAATGAGCTGCCTGAGCTGGGCGGGATTATTCAGAATAAAAAACTGCAGCAGGCATTGGATATTTTGCAAAGCTGCGATGCTACACTGTTGGATAATATTGCAGAGCTGAATGTTGGGCAGGAATATTATATTCTGCTGTATACCAATCAGCAGCTGGAAGTGCGTCTTGGCGGGCTTGAAAATATGGAACAGCGGCTGAAAGATCTGGACAAGATCTTAACAGAAGTAGTAGGTGTCAAAATTGCTTCGGACCGGATTTTGTATATCGATATGCGATATGAAAATTCGTCGGCAGTTATCAAATTACGAGACTAATCTGTTCGAAAGAGCAGAAGCATTATATATTAAGAAAATAAGCTTGCGCTTAACTGTGGGGAGAGTGTAAAAATGTTTGAACTGGAAAAATATCAGAGCAATGGTAATTTAGCAAACATAAAAGTAATTGGTGTTGGCGGTGGCGGCGGTAACGCTGTAAACAGAATGATTGCTGCCAATCTGGAAGGCATTGAATTTATCGTAGCAAACACAGATGCGCAGGCGCTGGAAGTGTCTAAAGCACCAACCAAAATTCAGCTGGGCGGCAAACTGACCCGCGGCTTAGGTGCAGGCGGTAATCCTGAAGTAGGTCAGAAATCTGCTGAAGAAAGCAAAGAAGAATTGACTCAGGCATTGAAAGGTGCCGATTTGGTATTTGTAACTGCAGGTATGGGCGGCGGTACCGGTACCGGTGCAGCTCCTGTAGTAGCAGAAGTGGCAAAAAGCGTTGGCGCACTGACCATCGGTATTGTAACCAAACCATTCGGTTTTGAAGGCGGTCGTCGTCGCAAACAGGCAATGGAAGGGATTGAACGCCTGTCTGCACAGGTAGACTCCATCGTGACCATTCCAAACGATCGTTTATTGCAGATTGCAGATAAAAATACCACATTAGAATCCGCATTCTCTTTCGCAGATGACATTCTGCGTCAGGGTGTACAGGGCATCTCCGATACCATTGCAAAAGCAGGTATCATCAATCTGGACTTTGCCGATGTACGTGCAATTATGGAAAACACCGGCGTAGCACTGATGGGTGTTGGTATTGCAAAAGGCGAAAACCGTGCTGTTACAGCTGCAAAAGCGGCTATTTCTTCTCCACTGTTAGAGTTGTCTATCGAAGGTGCAAAAGGTATCCTGCTGAACATTTCCGGCAGCAACCTGACACTTTTGGAAGCACAGGAAGCAGCAGACTTTATCTACGAATCTGCCGGTACCGATGCAGATATTATGTTCGGTGCATTTGACGAAGACAACGGCTCCGATGAAATCAAAATCACAATCATCGCTACCGGGTTCAGCAAAATCTCTCCATCTGAGCCGGTACAGGAAAAGAAAGCAGAACCAAAAGCTGCAGCTGCTCCTCAGGAACAGCCAAAAAATGATGTTCCTGAAGTAAAATCCGCACTGGATGGTATTGTGATTCCTGAATTCTTACTGCGCAAGAAAAACTAATAAATAAACGACTGATACAAAAAGCTATGCTTACCAGGCGGTAGGCATAGCTTTTATACTGTATTGCAAATAAAACGCTTTCAATGGAATCGTAACCTTACAAGAAAAACTTGTTAGCGTGAAAATGTGTGAATTTGATTTTGTTAGACAAATTCATAGAAATACGGTATATTAATACTGGTAGTTTATTCTACTGTATGCAATCTGAAAAGATTTAGCATAACCTCCAATGGAGAAGCCCCGTCTGTATAGGCGGGGCTTCTTTTTTGTATTATGAGGCTGAATTGCAGAAATTCGTTGCAAAAAGTGTAGAGATACAACGAAGGCTGTGTGAAACATCTCTTTATCATAGAGACATTCACACAGCCTTAATTTTTGTGACAGTTGTTTTCCGCCATTCCTTATACGCGTGTGTCATCCTCCAGGGCTTTGGCCAGGGCCACCAGCTCCTTGCGTGACGATACACCCAGCTTGCTGTAGATATTCTTGTTGTGATATTTGAGTGTATTCTGGGTGATATTGAGCTGCACCAGAATCTCCTTGGTGCCCATACCGTCCAGGTACAAATCATAAATCACACGCTCCGCAGGGGTCAGCCGGTACAGCTGCGACTCCAGATAAGCACACTGCTCCGAAAAGCTT
>JAGARS010000020.1 GCA_017622155.1 Peptococcaceae bacterium | reverse complement strand
TGTGTATCAGAGAGATAAACAGACCAGTTATGTCGTACAGGTAGTATTTGCAGAGGAACCTGAAATTGTACACTATTATTACTGTAATGTGGACAAGGAAATTCAGGAGATGGAGCATGTCAGTCAATGATATATGGTATGATGCATCATAATTTATTCGTATTTTGATGATTTGCATAATAGAAGGTGAAATGAGATGGGTAAAAATGTATATGCGGCACCGCGCAAAGGGCCGGCCGGAAAATGGGTAGAACCCTCCGGTGAAAAAGGATATGTAAAAAATAATGAACAAGAGCGTCAGGAGCGCATGAAAGCACTGGCAGCTAAATACAAGAAGAATACGGGAAAAGAGAAGGAGAATGAATAATATGTTAAGCGGAAAAGAAAAAAGATATTTGAGAAGTTTGGCCAATACGATGGAGCCAATTGTACAGGTAGGAAAAGCAAGCGTTAACGACAGTGTATTGTTTAGCTTAAATGAAGCACTGGAGGCGCGGGAACTGGTAAAGGTAAAAGTGTTGAAAAACTGCCTGGATGAGGTAGCTGATGTAGCAGAAGAACTGGCTGCACAGAGCAATTCTGAGCTGGTGCAGGTGATTGGACGCAATGTATTGTTGTATCGTCGTCATCCAAAGAAACCGGTTATTGAACTGCCAAAAAAATAAAGGTGTGTGAACGATATGGGGCGTGAAACATATCAGAGTCTGGTAACCAATGCACAGAAAATAGTGGTGAAAGTAGGTACCAGCACTCTGACACATAAAAATGGAAAACTGAATCTGGAACAGATTGAGCGATTGGTACGCCAGCTGTCTGATTTGCGCAATCAGGGCAAAGATGTGGTGCTGGTATCCTCTGGTGCCATTGGCGCCGGTATGGGGAAACTGAATCTGGAGGAACGTCCGAAAACCATTCCGGAAAAACAGGCGGTAGCCGCCGTGGGGCAGGGAATTTTGCTGCACATTTATGAAAAAATATTTGCAGAATATGGACAGGCCACAGCACAGCTGCTGTTGACAAAAGCAGACCTGGAACATCGCCAGAGATTTTTAAATGCGCGTAATACATTGTTGACGCTTTTGCAGCTGGGAGTCATTCCTATTGTAAATGAGAATGACACGGTAGCTTTTGAGGAAATCAAATTCGGTGATAACGATACATTGGCAGCACTGGTAGGCACCTTGATTGATGCCGATTTGGTGATTCTTCTGACAGATATTGATGGATTCTATGACGGTGATCCGCGCAAAAATCCTGATGCAAAACGCATTTCTGTTGTGGAAACAATTGACGAAACCATTGAAGGACTGGCCGGCAATGTGGGCAGCAAGTTTGGCAGCGGGGGCATGATTACCAAAATTTCTGCGGCCAGCATCACTGTGAATGCAGGGATTCCGATGATGATTGCCCATGGAGCAGAAGAACGCATTCTGCGTCGGCTGACAGAAGGCGAAGATATCGGTACATTGTTCCTGCCGGTAGATCATATGAAGCCGCACCTGCGCAAAAAATGGATTGCTTTTGGCTCCCACGTAGATGGCAAAGTGGTTGTAGATGATGGCGCCAGAGAAGCTTTGATGCATAAAGGCAAAAGCCTCCTGCCAAGCGGTATTGTAGCAGTAGAAGGCAATTTCGCCGCCGGTGATGTGGTAGCGATTTTCGATGCGCAGGGCAAAGAATTTGCCAGAGGCATTAGCAATTATGGCAATGCAGAGCTGCAGAAAATCAAAGGGCAGAAGAGTAAAGATATCTGTCCGATTTTAGGATATAAAGATTTTGACGAAGCAATCCACAGAGATAATTTATCGCTGATTTTATAGAAACATATATGGGAGGTTGTCGCAATGGGAGAGTTACAGCAAAAAGGTCAGCTGGCGAAAGAGGCAAGTTATCAGCTGGCAGTGATGACCACAGAGGAAAAAAATAAAGGGCTTTTGGCTATGGCGGATGCGTTAGAGACAGCAATGGATGATGTGATGGCTGCCAATGCACTGGATATGGATGCTGCAAAAGCGAACGGGAAGCCGCAGGCATTTTTAGATCGTCTGCTTTTGAATGAGAGCAGAATCAAGGATATGGCTGACGGGCTGCGTGCAGTGGCAGAACTGCCGGACCCGGTAGGGCATGTGGAAGAAATGTGGCTGAACAAAGACACTTTGCAAATCGGGAAAGTAGCTGTGCCGTTGGGTGTGATCGGGATGATTTACGAAGCGCGCCCCAATGTGACAGCCGATGCTGCGGCATTGTGCCTGAAGTCCGGCAATGCAGTAATGCTGCGGGGCAGTGGCGATGCTATTCATTCTAATAAAAAAATTGCAGCTGTGTTGAGCGCTGCGGCAGAGCAGGCAGGGATTCCGGCAGGGGCGATTCAGCTGGTAGAGGATACTTCCAGAGAAACTGCCAATGAAATGATGCGCCTCAATGAATATCTGGATGTGCTGATTCCGCGCGGCGGTGCAGGGCTGATTCAGAATGTGGTAAAGAATGCAACAGTGCCGGTTATCGAAACAGGTGTGGGCAATTGCCACATTTATGTGGATGAAACTGCCGATATGCAAATGGCAGTGTATATTATCATGAACGGAAAAGTGCAGCGTCCGGGTGTATGCAATGCGACTGAGTCATTGCTGGTGCACAGAAATATTGCTGAAAAACTTTTGCCAATGGCTGCGGAACAGCTGCTGAACGCCGGTGTAGAATTGCGCGGCTGCCCGGAAACAATGCAATATATTTCGCAGTGCAGTCAGGCAACTGTGGAAGATTATGCTACCGAGTTTCATAGCCTGATTCTTTCGGTAAAAGTGGTGGATTCTATGGATGAAGCCATTCTGCATATTCGTAAATATGGTACAAAACATTCGGAAGTAATTGTGACCAATGATTATACCAACGCGCGCAAATTCCAGCAGATGGTGGATGCAGCAGTGGTATATGTCAATGCGTCCAGCCGATTCAGTGACGGCTTCCAGTTTGGATTTGGTGCAGAAATCGGTATCAGTACGCAAAAGCTTCATGCGCGCGGGCCGATGGGCTTGAAAGCGCTGACTAGTTATAAGTACATTGTGAATGGTGAGGGGCAGGTTCGCAAATGAGTGGACAAGCCAATAAAACAAAACGAAAAATCGGCCTTTTAGGCGGCACATTTGACCCGGTACATTTCGGGCATATACGTATGGCAGAGGCTTGCA
>JAGARS010000196.1 GCA_017622155.1 Peptococcaceae bacterium | reverse complement strand
GAGATGAAAAGCATCTCCTCAGTTAAGTATCATGTTCAGTTATAAAACTTTATTGTTATAAACTATTTATTTGTTTAGCAAATACCTTCTTCATCAATAATCTGATATACAGGAGCGCCTTCGCATTGTGCCGGCATTCTAATGCCCAACAGATAAGCTGCTGTAGGCGCCAGGTCAACTTCACGGATTGCACGTTCGGTGTATACACCCTGTTTAATCCCAGGACCGGCCATGATAACAATTGGTGCTACGCATGTATCGTTAACACCGTTGAAGGTTGGCATAGAGTCACCATGACCACGGTTGAAGCCTTCGTTTAACCAGTAAATGATATCACCGAATCCATCGCCATTCATGCCCACTAATTCTGCCTCTTTATTTCTCATACACAGATACACAATGCGTCTTCCTGTTTTTGGATCTTTGTAGTTGTACAGTGCATCGATGATTTTTTCTTCCAGATCATATTTGTCAGCCGGATCAACAATACCGAAATCGTATCTGCCTTTCAGGTTGATATAGATGCTGTTCCCACGTGCAGCAACTGCTGTGGTTTTACTCCAGTCAATCTGTACTTTGTCGGATCTTCTTTCTGTTGGGTCAACCAGTACAGTGAAACCTAGTTCTTCCATGATTGGTACATTAATACCGAATGGATCGCCCAGTACAGGTGGTTCTTCTTCTTTGTTGGCCATGAAGCCATGGTCAGAGAACAAGATGATGGTCCAACCTTCGTCTAGCAGGTGCAGGAATCTACCTACATAGTCGTCGGTATCCAGATATACCTGTTCAATAAAGCCTTTATATTCTTCTACATCAATGTAGTCAGCATTTCTATCAGCCGGTTTGCTCCAGTGCCAGAACTGATGACCCATAGCATCGCAGTTGTGAACATGAGAAAACACCAGTTTGTAGTCGCCGGTTGCCATGAAGTGGTTCAGTGCAGCAGCTTCCCAATCCATGTAGTTTTTCCATGCAGGAATAACTACTTTACGGCAGATGTCCGGGTACTCAGCGCCTGTATAAGATGGAGATACGATGTTGCCGCAAGCGCCGATCATATCATCATGCAAAGATTTTGGAACATACAGTGCATCGATTTTGGTATCGATAACCGGACCCCAGTACAAACGTACATAACTAGCATCTTCGTTCAGGTCTAACAGCGCTACGAAACCGGCGCCTTCCTGGGTACCTTTATCGGTTACCCATGTATCTACATAGCCATATTTAATGTATTCTTCTTCGTTGTTTTTCAGCATAGCGATTGGTTCGTCAGCTTTTTTGTTTTTATAAATTTTTACGGTATCATAAATACCTACTTCGTTTTTCAAAATCAGAACATATCGACGTTCTAAACCTTTGTCTGCACCGGCTACCATTTCTTTTGCATCTGCAGGAATGTCAAAGCCCCAGCCCTGCGCATCTACGATTGGGCCCTGGTACATATCTATCTGCATTGCTTCGAAGGAACCTTCCCCATCATTGAATGTCATTTCATAATTCACCAGATTGTTACCATTGGTAGATTTTTCAGCCAGTGTAGCACCTGCATCAGCAACTTCTACATCGCTCAGCACGCAGCCTGCTCCGTTTTCTACTTTGATTGCAGCCTGGAATTTGTTTTCTGTGAATTCTACGGAACCGATGTACATTCTTTCAGAGTCAATGCTGTTTGCGCTCATGGTTAATGTACTTGGTGTAGTACCATCGATTGTATGCAAAAATTCGTTCTGTACTTTTGGAGGCCAGCTAGAACCAGGCCAGCCAAATACTAATGTTTTTACACCGCTTAATGCGGCCGTATCCCACAGTGCTTCTGCTTTGCACAGTGCAGAGTTAAAAGAATAAACCAACTCATCCGGTCTTTCTGGGCTCTGATTCCAGAAGCAGGTGATACCGTGTACATTCGGATTACAACCTGTAGCTACTGTGGTCCACATTGGAGGTGTAATGGTAGGTACAGAACCTAACATATGCAGGTTTTCTTTGCATGCACCGCGTTCAATTAATTTTTTTGTGTTTGGCATTTTACCCTCGTCCACATATTTTCTAGTTAAGTCCGGATCCATCCCGTCAATGCCCAGAAAAAATACTTTTTCTGTTAAAGCTTTTTTGTTCATAAATAATTTCCCCTTTCAAAAAATAATTATAATTAAGCCTATAATTATAATATCTAACAATTTCATTTATGCATATAATTTTTACTTTACACACAAACCACTCGTATAAAGTTTTTCTTTATATTATATCGCCCTTCCATAAAAAAAAAAAATGGTTTCTATATTTGTTTTCTTATCATAATTTTAAACTAACTTGAGCATGAAGTATGTTATACTTTATTTTGAGAGGTGTTGTTTATGCGCACAGAACAAATTCATTATTTAAAAGTCATCAATCAATATTCTTCTATTAATACGGCTGCGAAAATGCTGAATATTTCGCCACAAGCACTGAGTTTATCTATGAATTCATTAGAAGAAGAACTTGGTTTTGTTATACTTAACCGTACGCGTTTTGGTTCTTTTCTGACTTCGCAAGGGACAGAACTTCTCACACACGGGCAAAAGTTTTTAGATGCAGTCGAAAATATGAAACAAAATCGAAGTATTAAACATCCGGCACTAACACACGCAACATT
>JAGARS010000019.1 GCA_017622155.1 Peptococcaceae bacterium | reverse complement strand
GGGAAATTAGCGGTTGCGGATAAACTGTGTGAGAATCTGCCGTGCTTTTAGAGGATTGTACTCATGTTCCTGCACATAAGCACAGTGGTTAGAAAGCATTGCGGCCAGTTCTGCTTCGTCTATTTGCAGTGCTTTGGCTAAGTGGGCCACGTTAGAGAGCATTTCATCCAGTTTCAGCATGCCAAGCTCTTTTAGACGTTCTCTGTAACGATAGGAAACAAAGGTGCCTTTGGCCGGAATGGTAAGCACATAGCCTTGCTGTTCAAGCTCTGTATAGGCGCGGCGTGTGGTGATAACGCTGATGCCCAGCATTTGTGCTAAGCCTCGTACCGATGGCAGCAGTGTGTGTTCCGCTAGTGCGCCGGAGAGAATTTGCTGTTTTATTTGCTCTGCAATTTGCTCATACAAGGCAATATCCGATAATGGATTGATTTGCAGGTTTAATTGTATATTCATAGGAACCCATCCTTTGGCTGTATATATCTGTTGCTATAACAGTAAACGGATTTGGTTTGTTTGTCAAGAAATATATTTCATAAAAGCTTAACAAAACGCTATTGACATAACTGTGTATAGTGAATATAATAACAGATATACACAGAGCGGGGAGGAAAGCCTCATGGATGAAAATGCAAAGCGTGAACGTTTAGAAATTATGATAGAGCGGCGCGTCATTATGGAAGAACGCAGAGAAATAGAGAAAAACCGTCGGGCAGATCGCCATCAGGCGTTTTTGGAACGTCAGGCAGGGGTGCGTGAGCTGCGCAGATCTGAACAGGCAGAGTTACAGAAACTACAGCGGGAAAAGCTAGCGGAAGCACAAGAAATGCGTAAACTAATTCAGGGTGCGCGGCGTGCTATGTGGCAGATGCGTAGCGATGATCCTGCAAGGGCTCAGCAAATTGAGCTTGCTATCAAAGATGCCCGTGCTGAAATGCAGCGTTTACAGAAGGAAGATTCCGAAGAAGCACGGCAGAAACGGCTTGCTATGCAACAGGAACGCATGAAACGATTTGAGGATTTTTGCCAGCGTACACAGGCGTTTTTAAAGAAGGAAAAAGAAGCAGAACACGAAATACTGGAAGCTGTGCAGCAGATGGAGGAAAGCTTTGAGAAGGAGCTTGGACAGATGCGTGCTGAATGGGAAAAAATCAACAAAGATACTGAAGAAGCATATATCAATGCTGCGAGAAGGGTAGAGACGCAGTTTGGAGAAGAAATTGATCAGATGCGAACTACCTGGAAACAACTGAATGAAGAGTCCGGTGAAGACCGGTAAGATGATAACGACACAACGGATAAGCAGAGGAGGAAGGAAACCATGTTTCGGCCGGGACGAAAGGTAAGTAGCTGTCCTGTTTGCGGAGCAGTGCTCATACAGGATGATATTGATCAGTTTGGTGTTCCTGTTGGATATAGTACAGTCTGTGACAATTGCATGAAATACAGTGATATCTGGGTAAACGGTTTGCGTGCGGTGCAGTGCGGCGACTGGGAAAGCCCTGATTATGAGTCTGACTACGGTGCAATGACAGATGCGGAGAAAAAAGAAGAAAAACAGATTTTGCGAACATTAAATCAAAAGATATTCGTAGAACGTTTGAAATATAAATACAATCACTGGAAAGAAAAACGGCTGTATGGCGAAGACTCTTCACTGGCATAACCGGCGAGTCAAGCGCGCTGCAGCATTGGCAGGATTGTTTCAGAAACACCTCATATATTGGAAAATGCGAAAAGCAGGGTCGTATGCAGAGATGCATATGGCTCTGCTTTTTTGTTTGGCACAATGGGTCCGCAGGAGTTTGTGGAAATATCTTGAAACTATAAATATTTGGAAACTAAAGGAAGTGAGAACTTTGGAATGGGAAGTAAAACAAGATACGCTGACCGTATATCCCCAAGGAGATCTGGATATGGCAACAGCACGCATTATGAAAGAACAGATTGAATCCATTTTGTACAGCCGTCTGGGTGTTAAGCATCTGGCAATCAATTTAAAACGCATTCGTTTTATCGACAGCTCAGGGCTTGGCATGCTGATAGGCTGTTACAAATATATGCAGGGGCGAGACGGCAGTATGATGCTGGTAGAAGCGAGCAAAACAGTGTATCGGATTTTAGAATTGTCCGGTATGAAAAAACTGATGCCGGTGCTGTGTGGGGAACAGACGAAATAAAAAGCAAGAGGTGACGAATATGATGAAAGAAAATCGTGTGGTGCTGCATGTAAAAAGCATTGGTGAAAATGTGGCATTGGTGCGTATGGTGGCAAGCGGCTTTTTGATTCCTTATGATTTGACAATGGAAGAACTGGACGAGATAAAAATTGCGCTTTCGGAGGCAGTAACCAACTGTATCATTCATGGGTATGAAGAACAGCCGGACAAAGAATTGTCAGTGATCCTGGAAGTGAAGGCGCAGACGCTGATGATTCAGGTATCGGATACCGGAGTAGGCATAGCGGATATCGCACAGGCCATGCTTCCGGCGTTTTCTACCAGGACAGAGCATATGGGGCTGGGCTTTGTATTTATGCAAACCTTCATGGATGGTGTAGAAGTGGTGTCAGCTCCGGGTGAAGGCACTACTGTCACAATGTACAAGCAGCTCTCTCATACAGAGCAGGAGCCCTGGCAAACGGC
>JAGARS010000195.1 GCA_017622155.1 Peptococcaceae bacterium | reverse complement strand
TCGCTTTCGCTTTCAGTGTGATCACGTTCCAATGTCATTCTGATACGATCATCATTATCGAATAATTCTAAAATCTGACCATTTGTAGAATACCCTAATGCACGCAACAGCACGGTTGCAGGCAATTTTCTGGTACGGTCAATACGTACGAACAGATTATCATTTGCATCAGTTTCAAATTCCAGCCACGCACCACGATTCGGAATAATGGTAGCGCCATACAGTTTTTTCCCTGTCTGGTCAATGGTTTCAGAATAATATACACCAGGGGAACGAACTAGCTGGCTTACAATAACACGTTCTGCACCATTAATAATAAATGTACCTTTTACAGTCATAATAGGGAAATCGCCCATGAACACTTCTTGTTCTTTTACTTCCCCTGTTTCTTTATTAATCAGACGCACCTTTAAGCGAAGAGGAGCCGCATAAGTAGCATCGCGTTCTTTGCATTCATCAACATCGTACTTTGGTTCACCCAAACTGTAATCTACAAATTCCAGAACCAGATTACCTGTAAAATCCTGAATCGGGGATACTTCCGCAAAAGTTTCTCTTAACCCTTCTTCCAGAAACAACTTGTAGGAATTTCGTTGAACTTCAATTAAATTCGGCATAACCATAATCTCATCGATTTTGGCAAAACTATGCCGTTCTCTTAGTGCATGTGTCGTATTGACCAATGCTCCTCACCCCTTAAAGTTTTATAATCAACGCTGACTTTTACAATATTTTGGTATTAGAGTTTATTCGCAAACTCCATCCATTTTATTAGTCATGTTCTTATATGTTATCACAATTTATTCCATTTGTAAACAAAAAATTTTGTATTTTATTTGTTTTTTCACGATTACGTTCTATATGTAATAGGTAGAAACAAAAAAGGTATTTACCGCTGATTACTCAGCAGCAAATACCTCTCGGTTTTTAGAACTCTGTCACTTGTAAGTAAAATTATTTTACTTCTACTGTAGCGCCAGCTTCTTCCAGTTTTTTCTTAATTTCTTCAGCTTCAGCTTTTTCAACTTTTTCTTTAACTGGTTTTGGAGCACCGTCAACAACTTCTTTAGCTTCTTTTAAGCCTAAGCCAGTGATTTCACGTACTACTTTGATAACAGCGATTTTGTTAGCGCCAGCGGAAGCCAGGATAACATCAAATTCGGTCTGTTCTTCTTCAGCAGCACCAGCAGCAGCGCCGCCAGCTACAGCTACAGCTACTGGAGCAGCTGCGCTTACGCCGAATTCTTCTTCGAAAGCTTTTACTAATTCGGATAATTCGATAACAGATAATTCTTTAACTGTATCAATGATTGTTTGAATTTTAGACATTGTAATCTCTCCTATTTTAAATAAATTCTTTAAACAACTATGCGCAACTTCTTACGCAGTTTCTTTGGATTTGCGTACTTCTTCCAGTACATATGCCAGTCTCTGAATTGGAGCCTGGAAACAAGATGCAACCTGAGCCAGCAGAACTTCTTTTGGTGGCAGTTCGCCCAGAGCGATAACGCCAGCCTGGTCCAAGTATTCACCTTCCAGCAGACCACCTTTGATTTCCAGGATTTTATTTTCCTTGGAGAATTTTGCGATAATCTGTGCTGGAGCGATTAAATCTTCGCCACCGAAAGCGATAGCAGTTACACCTTTGAAAGTTGGAACCAGCGCTTCAGCACCAGCTTCTTTCGCAGCGATTGTTAACAGTGTGTTTTTAACTACACGATAGTCAACGCCTGCTTCTCTCAGCTGTTTTCTTAATTTAGTAGCCTGCGCTACTGTTAAACCACGGTAGTCAACAACAACGATTGTTTTAGAGCTGTTGAATTTTTCAACCAGTTCAGCTACGATGGCTTTTTTCCCTTCTAAACTTCCCATTTCAGCACCTCCTAACGAGTGTATTAAATAATACAGAACTGAAATTACTGATTGACCATATAAAAAGCCTTTGCGTAGAAACACAAAGGCAGAAATTGCATAGCAACAATGGCCTCGGCAGGAAATTAAGTCTTACGACACCTGCTGTCTACAGCGAAAATCTATTCAGTTAAGCATTCATATTATATATGTTTGTTTCCTGTTTGTCAATTAAAACTATTGCAGTTTTAAAGGATTGATTTTTACACCAGGGCCCATTGTAGAAGAAACAGTTACGCTTCTGATGTACTGACCTTTAGAGGAAGCAGGTTTTGCTTTAATCAGAACATCGCACAGGGTTTTGAAGTTTTCTTCTAATTTTTCCTGTTCGAAGCTAGCTTTCCCGATTGGAGCGTGGATGATACCGGTTTTGTCAACACGATATTCGATTTTACCAGCTTTTACATCGTTGATAGCTTTTGTAACATCCATTGTTACAGTACCTGTTTTTGGGTTTGGCATTAAACCTTTAGGGCCTAACAGACGACCGATTTTACCAACAACGCCCATCATATCTGGAGTTGCGATAGCTACATCGAAATCGAACCAGCCACCCTGAATTTTTGCAACGATATCATCAGCGCCAACAAAATCTGCACCAGCAGCTTCTGCTTCTTTCGCTTTTTCACCTTTTGCAAATACTAATACAGTCTGAGTTTTACCAGTACCATTTGGCAGTACAACTGCGCCACGGATCATCTGGTCGGACTGTCTTGGGTCAACACCAAGTTTAAATGCAACTTCCACTGTTTCATCAAATTTCGCAGTAGCAGTTTTTTTCACCAGTTCGATTGCTTCGCTTACTTCATACAGAGCAGCTTTGTCAACCAGTTTGCTGGCTTCTTCATATTTTTTACCATGTTTTGGCATGTGTCTTTCCTCCTAAGTGGTTCTACGGAATAATCCTCCCACAGCATTCAACAATAAAAGGGCTTAGCCTTCTACGATTTCAATACCCATGCTTCTAGCTGTACCTTCGATCATGCTCATAGCAGCTTCGATACTAGCAGCATTTAAGTCTTCCATTTTTTCTTCAGCAATTGCTCTTACTTTAGAAGCTGGAACTTTACCTACTTTTTTGCGGTTTGGTTCGCCAGATGCTCTTTCAATACCAGCAGCTTTTTTCAGCAGAACTGCAGCTGGTGGAGTTTTTGTAATGAAGCTGAAAGAACGGTCTGCGTAAACAGTAATTTCTACAGGAATAATTAAACCTGCCTGATTTTTTGTTCTTTCATTGAATTCTTTACAGAATCCCATGATATTTACACCATGCTGACCTAATGCAGGACCAACTGGTGGAGCAGGATTCGCTTTGCCAGCAGGTACTTGCAGTTTTACAAAACCTACGACTTTTTTCGCCATTTTGGTGCACCTCCTTAAAAATAATGTGGTATAACGGGGGTTTCCCTCCCACTAAAGCAAGACATCCAAGGATATCTTAAACTTTAAAAACTTGATCATAATCCAAATCAACAGGCGTTTCGCGACCGCCGAACAGAGACAGCATTACAACAACTTTCCCTTTTTCAGCATCAATTTCGCTTACGCGACCAACCATGCCACGGAACGAGGAATCTAGAATTTCAACATTGTCGCCTACTTCATAGTCCATTTCCCGTCTTGGTTCTTCCATCCCCTGCTGACGCAGAAGCATTTTCACTTCAGACTCATGCAGCGGAATTGGTTTTGCACCGGTACCGACAAAGCCGGTCACACCTGTTGTGTTTCTTACCACATACCAGGAATCATCGGTCATAATCATTTCTACCAACACATACCCCGGAAAAACTTTGCGTTTGTTGATTTTTACTTTATCATTTTTCTTTTCTTCTACATCTTCCGTCGGAATCATAATGCGGAAAATGTAATCTTCCATATTCATGGATTCGATTCTTTTTTCCAAGTTGGTTTTTACTTTATTTTCGTAACCTGAATATGTGTGAACAGCATACCAGCTTTTCTCTTCCATAATCAATCAGGCTCCTATCCCAAAATCAAACCAAAAAGACCTGCAATAATAGAATCCACTACCCAGATTGCAACTGCCATAACCGCTACGGTTACCAGTACAACTTCTGTGTAGGTAATCAGTTCTTTTTTGGTAGGCCAGTGAACTTTTTTCAGTTCGTTCAAAGTAGCCTTAGCGGATTTTTTAGTTCTTGCAACGAAACCAACTTTTTTTTCTGGCTGTTTCTCAGTCATTTTAAACTCATCCTATCTTATTTGGTTTCTTTGTGCACAGTGTGAGTTTTGCAGAATGGGCAATATTTCTTTAACTCAATTCTATCTGGATTATTCTTTTTATTTTTTACAGTACTGTAGTTACGTCTTTTGCATTCAGTGCAAGCCAGTGTAATACCTACGCGCATTTCAAACACCTCCCAAAAGAAATTCTATAAAAAAGGTCATTTGTATACCTATTTTTCACGCCTATCTAGTTTAGCATAACAACACAAGCGTGTCAACATAATTTTTTTCAACTTAAAAAAGCACGTCGACCCAAACGCCTCGTACTTTCCATCAATTATCCTGTGTTGTTTTACGGTTTCATTATAAGCATAGCGCGATTGTTTGTAAAGTGTTTTTCAGTCCGGCATTATATGAATTTTCTTATTATATATATACCAACAGCCACATAGTCACCCACTACTTTTCTTTGTAGATATTCTTTTCTCCCACAAATATTATTTACTGTACATATTCATATGATATACATTGATTCTTCACATTATATTTGTTATACTATAAGGCATAATTATTTTAGTATATAAGTAAAGGATTATCGCCTATGCATACAGATCAAATTCGATTGCTGCTGGATTTGGCTCAGACTCATTCGTTCAACCAAACCGCAGAGCGTCACTATACAACACAGCAAAGCATTTCATACAGCATTAAACAGTTAGAAAAAGAGCTGCAGGTAAAAATATTTAACCGTTCCAATTCCGGTGTATCTTTTACACCAGCCGGCGAACGCGTACTACAATGTGCATTGCAAATGCACGAATCTTATCAGCATCTGCTAAACGATCTGCACAAAACCAGCGAACAGCCGGAGCCTTTAGCTAAAATCCGACTTTATGTATCATCTGTTTTATTAGAAGCAGATTTACCTGAAATTATCAAGCAGTTCAACAAGATTTATCCGACCACATCACTCATCATCAAAGAAGTATCGCACGATGCAATTTTGCCATCATTGGCTGATGACAGCTGTGATATGGCAGCCTGGTTTATCAACATGAGTTATCTGGAACGAGAAGGCGCCGCATACAACAAATACAACTTCTCATATGAAGCATTCGCCGAGGAACCATCCATTGCAGTAGTGCCGATCGACTCGCCTATGGCACAGAAAAACATTCTGACAATTGAGGATTTGGGGACGCACAGCCGCAGTATGTTTGGCCTGCTGCCAATCGACCATTACGGCAAAGACGTCAACCACGTGGTGCTATACGAAAATAACAACCCGGATATTCATCGTCAGCTGATGCTGGAACACAACACAATTTGCTTTACATCAGAAAAAATCTATCAGAAATATTTCGCTGAAGACGGTTTTGTTATGTTGCCTGTAGACTACCCAGTTCTGCCAAACTACCATTTATTTTTACACAAAAAAGATAAAACCCATCCAGCTTACCGTGTGCTGGCAGATATCATCTCAAAAAAATATAGAAAACAAAACTAAATTGCAAAACAAAAGGAGAAGCGATTCATCGCCTCTCCTTTTATAATTTATTATTTTATACGATATTCCATTTATGTCCCCAGAACATCAAACCTTGCACCGCTTCTTCCGAACAGTTTGCTTTCACTTTAGCAAGACAGTCTTCCCACAATTCAGCAGGAATGGCGCTCGGCAGATTCTGCAACGCACGAATACGATTCAAATAAGCCTCGTCCATCAATTCTTTCAAATCCGCTTCAAACTGTTTACGATACTTCGGCACATCATTACTGCGGTTGAACCAGTATGTTTTCTGATAAATAGAAGTATGTTGTTTCCCCTGATGATCCAGTTCTTTTACACGATCGTGCATGCTCTTGTCATTGGCATTGACAATAAAATTAAATCGATCAGAGTCTTTATCCCAGTATGCTACACCATAAAAAGTACGTTCTACAATATCATGCATTTGCATTTTGCGCATCATCTGTTTGCGAATATGCTGAATCCACTGACACAAACGACGATATGGCTTTGGCGGCAGATGTTTGGTGATATATGCATATTCCACTGCACCTTCAAACAGCATCAGTTCATCCGGGTCAAAATAACCATCCATTTCTTCCTTCCACTCCAGCAGCAGTTCTTCCGCCTGGTTGTCAGAATATACATCCTGTAATGTCTGTAACACTTCAAAATATACATCATTATATTGTTCTTTTAATTCTTTGGCCAGCTGCAGTTTGAAATACAAGAACAAGTCCTCTTTCGTTTCTTCTTTTAGAATCGAACGAGTACTCCATTGACGAATCGGGGTCATGCAGCAGCGTTCCAGTGTATGTTCTTCAAAGGCTTTATGAATCAGCAATTCGTCATCACTCATACTGTACATTCTCTGCCCGTCCGGTTTTTTCCAGCTGTATCCATACACCACGCAATCCTGTTCAAAACAGTTCATTTCTGCCAGTGTACGCACCATCTCTGCGCTGGCAACGTCTCGCAATGATGTTGTCATGATATGTCCCCCCTCCTCTTTATTTGAATGACAAATGATAATAACCTGATTTATTGCGATCAATCTGTACCGGCTTCTGGAAAAACTCGCCGATTACTTCCGAATTGATAATCTCACTTACCGGCCCAGCTTTATATACCTGACCGCGTCGCATCAGCAGACAATTATCAAACAAATCAGGAGAAATTTCTTCAAAATGATGGGTAACATATAAAATGGTATGATTATGTTCCTGCGCCATGCTGTGTACGAAACGCATCATTTTATGTTTACTCACAACATCCAGCCCGGTCATCGGCTCATCCAGCACCATAATTTCCGGCTGCGCCAAAAGCGCACGCAAAATCAGAATATTCTGCCGTTCCCCTTTAGACAGCCATCCATAAGACGCATCCATACGATTCTCTAAACCCACTTTCTCCAGCAAACGTTTCAGTTTACACACATGCCCGGCATGAATATATTCCTCTTCCATCCCCAAGG
>JAGARS010000194.1 GCA_017622155.1 Peptococcaceae bacterium | reverse complement strand
TGATATCCGCAGCTGTAGATGATGAGGCAGTATTAGCGGTGTATACTTCCGGGACAATTATGGATCCTTTACAGTTTCGGCAGCCCGCGGAAGAAGCTGCAGCACTGTTAGACAAGCTGATTTTCGTAGGCACTTATGTGCGAGAAGGCGGAACTTGCGGTTACACAGTTGGAATGGACGCTTTTGGAAAAGATGAACTTGAAATATTGGATTGTGCAGGGTCTGTAGAGACTGTTGCGCGGGTACTGCGCATGTGTGCGTATAAACTTATAGAAGAAAATAAAGCTGCTGGCTGGTATACTGCCATTGAAGTCGATGGTGCTGTCTGGGAAGGACGACGCAAAGATGGTGTTATGGTAGAAGGTCACAGCCTGCAATTAAAAACAGCTCCTGCCGAATGACAGGAGCTATTTTATGTGTAAAATATTAGTTTTCTTTTTTCAGTACCGGAACGATAATTTCTTCGGATTCTTCTTCCGGCATATAGTTTTTCGCAATTGCAATGCAGATGATAGTTTTGTATCCGGCAGCTTTCAGAATGTCGTGACCGGCTTTCAAGGATGCACCATTGGTGGTAACATCGTCGAATAAAATCGCGATAGATTCATCAGTAATTTCGCAGCAGCGGGATTTTTCGATGGATGCCATATGACCGGACAGCTTATCGTCTACAGCGCCTACAGTTTTGGTACGAACCAGACATTTTGCAGCGTCAAAGAAAGATTCGTTGGCACGGCATAAGTCTTCTACCAATGGATACAGACCGGAACGATAGTTGTCAATTGTGCAGGATGGGAATGCATACAGATGTACATCTTCGCCTTCCAGCTCTTTGGTCAGTTTTTCCCAGTAAGGGTCATTGTACAGATAACCACGCACATAGTCTAATGCGTCATCCAGGTTTTGTCTGAAGTCCAGAAGACGATTGCAGTGGTTGTTGTAGAATTCCTGTTTGTACATATCTACCGGATAGTAGTCACGCAGGAATAACAGTTCGAAGTTTCCATCTGGATAATAGTAGCGATGTAGTTTCATAATAACGCCCTCCATGTATGATTGAAATTGTGAAGTATAAAAACAGTTCTGATATAGGTAAGAGAGTATACGAGAACTATATTATTACTTTGGATATATTATATAAGAAAAACTTTGCGATTTCAATAAGAAATTTCGAAATATTGCAGAAATATTAAAAAAATTTTACAAAAACTTATTTCATTTCTGTATTTTTTTCTGTTTTCCTGTTATCATAGGTAACAGAATGAAATTGGATTTCGGTTTTACAGACAGCGTGTATGATAAGCTGTGGTACAGAACTATGTGTGAGAAAAGCGAGGGCAGAGATATGCATATTACAATTCCGTGGCAGTGTGAAAAAATTTTAAAACGGTTTAGCGACAATGGTATCGAAGCGTATTTAGTAGGCGGCTGTGTGCGAGACAGCCTGCTTGGCAAAACACCGAAAGATTGGGATATTTGTACGGAAGCGCTGCCTGAACAAGTGATTGCATTATTTCAAGATGAAAAAGTAATTTTGACCGGACTGAAACATGGCACAGTGACAGTGCTTCTTGGTGCTATGCCGGTGGAAATTACCACATATCGTATTGATGGGGAATACGAAGACAACAGACATCCGAAAGAAGTGTTTTTTACCGGCAGTTTGCGTGAAGATTTGAGCAGACGTGACTTTACAATTAATGCGCTGGCTTACCATCCGGATAAAGGTGTAATCGATTATTTTGATGGTATTGGAGATTTGAATCGTGGCTTGATTCGCTGCGTGGGAGATGCAGCCAGTCGTTATCAGGAAGATGGGCTGCGCATTATGCGTGCAGTACGATTTGCCTGCGTACTCAATTTTCAGTTTGAAGAACAGACAGAAGCGGCAATTAAAGAATACAGCTATCTTTTGCGCAATATTGCAAAAGAACGTATTCAAGTAGAGTTTGACAAAATTCTGACCAGTTCCTGGGCAATGTATGGGTTGGAAACATTGGCCCGACTCGATTGTTTTCCGTATTTTCTGCCTGAAATTTGTCATACTTGGCAGTTTACCCAGGAAGGCGGTTTACATCAGTATGATGTATTTGGGCATACGCTGCGAATGGTTAACCTGGTACCGGCAGAAGTGGTGCTGCGTCTTGCTGCATTGCTGCATGATATTGGAAAGCCATATGTATGGCAGATGGTAGATGGTAAAGATGAATTTCCGCAGCATGAAGTTGTAAGTGCAGAACTGGCAGAACAAATTCTGGAGCGCATGCGCTACGATAAAAAGACCATTGCGCGTGTAAAATTGCTGATTTCAGAGCATACCCGAGGACTTTTGCCGAAAGAACACAATATGCGCCGTGCCATTGCAGACATAGGTGTGGATGGTGTACAGCAGCTGATTCAAATTAAACGGGCGGACATTCAAGCGCATAATGATATTCTTGCAAAAGAACCGTTATCTATTTTTGATGATATGGAAGCACTTTTACAGCAAATCCTTGACAGGGGCGATTGCTGTACGCTAAAGCAGCTGGCAGTGAGCGGTAAAGAGATCACAGCATTAGGCTGCAAAGGCAAAGCAGTAGGGGACGTGCTGGACTTCCTGCTGGATATTGTACTGAAAAATCCGGATTGTAATGAAAAACAATACTTATTAGAGCAGGCACGAAACTATATGAAAACATTGTATGAATAGAAGCGAACGAAAAGGAGTATGTATGATGCAGGAATATAACCAATTTGAACAAATACAGTCAGAGCAGAATCAATGGCTAAAACGATGCAAAGCGTTACAGCAAAAGAAATATCGTCAGCAATATGGGCAGTTTGTAGCAGAAGGACTGCGATTTGTAGCGGAAGCTATCGAAAAC
>JAGARS010000193.1 GCA_017622155.1 Peptococcaceae bacterium | reverse complement strand
TATGGTATCCCGCAGCAGGACATTTATATAGATTCGCTGGTAATGACCGTTGGCACTGACATTCATGCGCCGCAGGAAACATTGCGTACCATGCGGCTGATTGCGGAAAAATATCCAAATGTGAATCTGCTTTTGGGGGTAAGCAATGTATCACATGTTCTGACGAATCGTGCCAAAATCAACAGTGTATTTCTTGCTATGTATATAGTGAAAGGTTTGGATGTGTCTATTATCAATCCAATGGATGAAATGATGAAAAATGCATGGCAAAGTGCAGCGCTGCTTGCCGGGCGTGATGCCAATGCAGAAAATTATCTTGCTTTAAACAGTGAGCAGGTTGCAGTTGCGTCAATTGTAGAAAATGAAACCCCTAGTGTTGATTTGATAAAACGCTCTGTGGTGAAAGGCTCAAGCGGTATTGTAAAAACAGTACAGGCCTTGCTTGAAGCGGGCATCGCACCGATGGATATCATCAACGATGGTTTGATTGCGGGGCTCAATGAAGTAGGCGAAAATTATGAGAAAGGTGTGTTTTTCCTGCCGCAGCTGATGCGCAGTGCGGAAGTGTCGCAGCAAGCGTTTGATCTGTTGGAACAGTATTTGGGCGAAGCAAATTCTATGCAGAAAGCTACACTGGTGATTGGCACTGTGAAAGGCGATATCCATGATATTGGGAAAAACATGGTGGCAGTGATGGTGAAAAATCATGGCTACCGTGTCGTAGATTTAGGAAAAAACGTACCCGCAGAAACCTTTGTAGATGCAGTAAAAGCGCATCATGCAGAATTTTTGGGGCTGAGTGCATTGATGACTACGACCATGCAGGAAATTCCGCATGTGATTGCATTACTGCGTGAACAGTGCCCACAGACAAAAGTAATTGTCGGAGGAGCTGTGATTACCGAAGAATTCGCACAGGAAAGCGGTGCAGACGGCTTTGGCCGTGATGCTGTGCAGACTGTAAAACTTATGGATGCATTATTAGCTTAGAGAACAACAGGAGGTGTTTGTATGCTCCGTGAAAAATTATCTCGTAATGAATTTGTGGTTACTATGGAAGTAGATCCGCCGCGCGGTGCTGACCCATGGCCGGTGTTTACAGCCATTCATGATTTGGCTCAAGATTTGGCTGCCGTTAATATTGCGGACAGTCCGACAGCAAAACTCCGTATGAGCCCCATTGCATTGGCTCATTTGGTGCAGGATTGTCTGCATTTGGAGACCGTATTTCACTTAACCTGTCGTGACCGTAATATGATGGGACTGCAGGCAGAGCTTTTGGGCGCTTATGCGCTGGGTGTGCGCAATATTTTAACATTGACCGGCGACAGCCCGTCTCTGGGAGACCATCCGGAAGCTACCGGCGTATTTGATGTAGATTCTCGCGGATTAGCAAAAATGGCAGCGAATCTGAATCAGGGTACGGATTTTTACGGGCGCCCTCTTGACAGCGCAACGGACTTTTTTATTGGCGCAGTAGCAAATCCGGCAATGGACGATGTGGCGGCTGAAGTTGCGAAAGTGCGTGCCAAAATAGAAAGCGGCGTGAACTTCTTTCAGACACAGCCGGTATACAGTATGGAGCAGGTACTGCGCTTTGAAGCGGAAGTAGAACGCCAGATGCCGGGGTGTGCGACACCGTTTATTTACGGTATTATGCCGGTGAAAAGCGTAAAACAGGCAGGTTATTTGAATAACAATGTACCGGGTGTGCATGTGCCTGACGAAATGATTGCTGTGCTGGAGCGTGATGGCGCTGAAGGCGGTATAGAGTATCTGCTGCAGTTTGTACAGGAACTGCAGCACCATGCAGCGGGGATACATATTTTCCCGATGCGTGACTACGCTTTGGCGAAACGAATTATTGAGGTGCTGTAATGGGTACGGTAAATCATTTACAACAGTTTCATGTTCCCTTTGATGCGGAACAGTTTGTACAAAGTCATAAAGAATGCCCGCAGGATGTGCCGCTGTTAGATGCTTTGTGGAAAATGGTGCATCCTGCGGTGTTCTGGCGCGAGGAGCTTATTGCAGAAAATGACGGAGTGTGTTTGCGGCTGTATCATAATACGCTGTGTGTGCAAAGCTGCTATGTGGCGAAAGGGCTGGCCCAATGCAGCCGTGCCACAGTGCTAGCACTTACCATTGGCTCTGCTCTGCCGCAATTTGCGGCGAATGCTGCAGCAGAGGGGCGATTATACGAAGCCGCTGTGGCAGATTATCTTGGCTCACACGCAGTAGAATTATTTGCCGATGCATTTTGTGCATATTTGCAGCAGCAGGCTCTTCCAAAAGGTATGTATGCTACCTTGCGTTACAGTCCCGGATATGGTGACTGGGCCTTATCTGCACAGCCGGATATATTTCAGTTTTTAAATGGCTGCCGCAATAAGATTCAGCTCAGTGAAAATTATCTGATGGAGCCGGTAAAAAGTATCACTGCGATAATGGGCTGGTCAGACAAATGGCAAAAACCGGAGTATCCCCATGGCGAACACAATGCATTCTGCAATGGCGGGCACAACTGTGCGGCCTGTGTAACATGGGCATGCAGAAAAGTGCGCAATCAGGGATAATATTGCAATAAAAATTGTTATGAGAAACACTGCTTGACGAATTAAAATCTGTGCTTTACAATAAAAATGTTAGGGCATAGTGCATAATGAGATATGCATGATAAAATAAACGATAAAGGAAGTGAGTCAGATGGATCTTGGGCCCGGTCGAGAGGAAAACTGTGAACAACAAAATACTGACTCACTATTTTTATGGGCAATTTTATAACATATCTGTATAAACGGATGTTACACAGGTATGTTATAGAGTTGGCAAGATGGTGAGTCACAGGGAGGAATTGCTGTGAAAACCATTTATAAAACAGCGGAAGACACCGGTAATCTGGAAGTGCTGAATGATTACTGTGATGGCAACTGGGTGTGCCTGATTAGTCCGACTGCTGAAGAAGTCCGCGATGTCAGCCAGCACTTCAACATTGAACTGCAGGATATGATTTCCGCACTGGACGAAGACGAACGAGCACGTGTAGATACGGATGAAGACTATACTCTGGTCATCATCGACGTACCTTATAAAGAAGAATTTGACGGGCAGGACAGCTACGGCACTGTGCCGCTGGCTATTATTCACGGTGATAAAGCACAGAAATATATTATCACCATCTGTCTGCGCGAACTGCCTTTGCTGGATGATTTTCAGCGCGGGAAAATGAAAAAGTTTTACACCTACAAAAAGACACGCTTTATTATTCAGATGCTGTATCGCAATGCCAGCTACTATCTGCAGTATCTGCGCATGCTGGAGCGTTCCAGCGGCAAAATCGAGCAGGAACTGCATAAATCCACTCGAAACGAGGAACTGTTTCAACTCTTGAGCCTGGACAAGTCTCTGGTATATTTGAGCAACTCTCTGCGTGCCAACGAGCTTGTATTAGAGCGTTTGATGCGTCTGGAAAGTGTGAAGAAATATCCGGAAGACGAAGAGCTCTTAGAAGATGCTATCGTCGAAAACAAACAGGCGATTGAAATGGCCAACGTATATTCCAGCATCCTGGATGTAACCATGGAAGCGTACAGTTCCGTCATTTCCAACAACTTGAACTCGGTAATGAAAGTGCTGACGTCCCTCACCATTATCCTGACCATTCCGACGATGATATTCAGTTTCTTCGGAATGAATGTGCCGCTGCCGTGGCAGGGAGCAAACGGTGTGTTTGCCATTGGCGGTTTGTCTTTGGCCGCTGTCGGGGCAGCCGTGCTTGTGATGAAGAGGAAAAAACTATTTTAATATTCGAGAACTGCTTACAGCGTTTATTCTGTGAGCAGTTTTTTTGATAGATTTTTTCGCAATTTTTAAGAAAAGAATAGCTTGTGTAAATGTGTGCGCAAGAAAAAAGTGCTATACTGAAGATGAAAAACTGTTTATCAGGGGATGATGTCATTGTCACAGGAAAAAGATACTATGATTAAGCGTACGGCACCGATGATACCTACAATTATTATGATTGCGGTTACAAACTTTGCTGCAATGATGAATACAACCAGCGTAACCATTTTGCTGCCGGTATTTATGAGAGAATTTCAGACGGATATTATACTGACGCAGTGGGTCGTTACTGCTTATATGCTGGCCACCTGCATTGTAGCGCCGATTGTAGGCTATATTTCGGATAGAATCAGCTTGAAAAAAGCGTTTATCGCGGCACTGGTGGGCTTTTCCGTATGCAATATGCTGCTCGGTATGGCAGGCAGTATTTATATGGTGATTGCGATGCGTGTACTGCAGGGGATTTTTGGCGGTATGCTGATGCCAATTACCCAATCTATGATTTATCAGTATTTTCCACGTGCACAGCAGGCTCAGGCAGTCAGTATCTGGGCTACTACCAATCTTTTAGCACCAACATTGGCGCCAAGTATTGCCGGTGCCATTTCTGATATTTTGAGCTGGCGCTGGATTTTTTACGTAACAGTCCCGATTTTGATTGCAGTCATTGCAGTTGCCCTTAAACTTTTGCCTTCTCGACCGGATGAAGAAAAACCGGAACAGCATGCCTTTGACTTTAGCGGGCTGATTTTATCTACGATCGGTTCATTAAGTTTATTGATGACATTCAGCAATATTACGGTATGGGGCTTGACCAGTGCACCGGTAATTGGTTTAACATTGGCCGGCTTGCTCACATTAGCAGTATTTTTCTATATTGAACATAAAAAACAGCATCCGATGCTGCAGGTAAAGGTGTTTAGCTATGAAGGCTATC
>JAGARS010000192.1 GCA_017622155.1 Peptococcaceae bacterium | reverse complement strand
GTTAAGATTATATTATCCTTTTGGCTGAAAAATCAATGCCATAGTAAATCCCATCAGCATTGCCACGGTAATTCCCATGGATGCTGCCGTCAGGCCTCCGGTAAATACACCTTTCAAGCCTTCTTCTCCAACTGCTTCTATCACACCCTGCATGAGTAAATGTCCGAAGCCGGACAACGGAATGGTAGCACCTGCACCGGCAAAATCCACAATCGGCTGATAGAGCCCTAAGGCGCTAATGACTGCTCCGCTCACCACATAGCCTACCAGTATATGCGCCGGAGTAATGGAATAAGGCGTCAATTCGATAAACAGCTGGGCAATGACACAAATACATCCGCCTACAACAAACGCTTTTAAGAGTGCAACGATCAATTCCACGCACTACACCTCCTGCAAATCCGTTGGACTATATTCAATCAGCACACCATGAGCAATCCCTGGAATACTTTCCCCCTGCTGCACAGTCACCGGGCTAAGCAGCGCGCCTGTGCCTACATACAATAATCGGCATGTTGTTTTACCCCGTTTGCGATTTTCTACATCTGCTTTCATCTGTGGCAAAAATCCTGCACCTAACACCACTGCCGAGCATCCGCATCCACTGCCGCCTGCGTGTACATCCTGCTGTTCTGCATGATAAATTTCCATTCCGCAATCGAAATATTTTCCGTCTACTGCATACCCGCGCTGTATCAACTGTTTTTTACAGATTTCATAGCCGATTTTGCCCAAATCACCTGTCACTATATAATCAACATCATCCAAAAGTTCGGTATCTTCAATCCAGCAGGATATGGTATCGATTGCTGCTGCGGCCATTGCGGAGCCCATATCGGAACTGTTGCTGATGCCTCTGTCTACAATTTTCCCCGGTATTGCCTGCAGGATACTCCATTCCCCTCTCCCCGGCTCCAGGATATATGCACCGCTTCCGGTAACTGTCCACTGTGCAGATAATGTACGCTGCACACCCATTTCAGTTGGATAACGCAATTGCTGTTCAGCAGCATCATGATGACTGGATGTGCACACAGCCACCCGTTCTCCATAGCCTCCATCCAGCATACAGCCTCCCACAATCATACCTTCTGCCAGAGAGGAACACGCACCATACAAACCAATATAAGGCACATCTGTCATTCGAGCAGTATAGCTGGTGGCAACAATTTGATTCAGCAAGTCTCCACCCATATAATAGCTGAGATGATGAAAAGACAGTCCTGCTTTTTCCAGTGCCAGCTCCAGTGCAGACTGCTGTAAACGCTGTTCCGCTCTTTCCCATGATTTTTGTCCCAAACGATTTTCTTCAAACACATAATCATATTGTCCGGTTAGCTTTCCTTCGTTTTCTTTACGGCCGGCCACAGTCGCCCACGCTTTGATGGCAACAGGGCTGGCAAACTGCAAGGTTCGGCTGCCAATTCGTCGATTTGCTGTTTTCTTCAGTTCCATCCTGTGTACCTCCTATTGCAGCAGATAATATACCAATCCTAAAAATACCGATGCCATGGTGCCATACAAAATCACAGGCCCTGCAATGGTAAATATTTTAGCGCCTATCCCATAAATCATGCCGCTGGCTTTCCATTCCAGCGCAGCAGATACAATAGAGTTGGAAAAACCGCTAATGGGCACCATAGAACCTGCACCGCCAAAACGTCCAATTTCATCATACACACCGATACCGGTCAGGATCGCTGTTACAATTACAACAGTAACACTGGCTATGCCCGATGCGCTTCGAAAATCCATGCCATACAGCTCCTGCATCAGTAAAATCACAATTTGCCCGGCAGTACAAATCATACCGCCTACCAGAAAGGCGTGCCACACATTGCGCACAATTGGCGGCTTTGGCATTACCACTTTTGCACTTTGCTGGTAATCCTGATTCAATTGTTCTTGTATACGTGCGCACTGTATCTCATTTTTCTGCAACAGCCGGTCATAGTGTTCTTGCTCAGATGTGCCTTCGGCCAATACGCGCTGTGATACCAAATGCGCATGCTCCTCTCTTAGTAAAGCCAGTTCCTCTTCTAATCGTTCGTCCTGACGCCCCATACTGCAGCCTCCCTGCTTCTATATTTATTCGGTAATATGGCACAAGGCTGAGAAAATTATGCATCTGCACGGTTAGACTTCCCGATAATCCTCACGATTGAGCATAATAATTGTGTCACTGCTGGTTTCATCCCGGTAAGCCTGCACTTCCTGCTGCCATAATGGCGTGTCGGTGTTTTTGTTCTGTTTTTTACGTTTGCCTTTGCCAAACAGCATCTCATACTCTGAAAGTTCCGGCACATCCACCAGAATCACATCCACACCTATCCGCACCACTTTATCCCACGAAATCACCAGTTCACCTGAATTTTGCAGCCGGTTCCAGAAACCATTGATTGCAGGCAATACCAGAGACTCGATTCTGCCTGTCCAAATATTCAGCTCAATATCCTTTAGGTTTCCAAGGCACTTTCCATCGGCTATATTTACAACTTGACGCTCCTGTAACTGCATACTGTTTGCTGTCATAATACTTGTCCCCTTTGCAAAATAATTTCACAGTTTATCTATATGCATCCCTGCAAAAAAAATTCTCCCGTTATACAGAATAACGAGAGAATTGATAATCGTTTATGCAGTTTCAGAAAATCTTCTATTTTTTCAGCTGAGCCAGCATATTATGCGCAAAGGCTGCAGCCTGAGCATCAATATCTGCAATTTTTTCAATACTAAACGGATCGTTGGCAGTAGCAAACAGAGCAAACTTTGCCGGCAGCAAAAAGGATTTATTCATATTCAGTGCCCCAAGCACCTGTTTCGCCACAATATCTCCACCGCTATAGCCTGATACAACGATGGCAAACACGGCTTTATTGTAAAAGCGCACCTGATTAAACAACGCTGTTAAACGATTGATGAATGCGCTGAGGTTGGCACTGACTGCATCATTATAATTTGGACAAATCATTACCAGTGCATCGCAGTCTAATATGGCCGGATACACTTCCTCTACCATCACACCGCCGTAAAAACAGCTGCACAATTCGCCAAAATGTTTACAGGTACTGAATGTACATCCGGTACAATCCACCACCGTACCATTCTGCAAAGATATTTCCTGTATGGAGCAATCTTCCGCCAGATGCTGCTTTACTTTACGCCAGAGTGTCAACGTATTGGATGTTTCACGATTGCTGGCGTGTACTGCCAATATCTGCGGTTTGCGATGTTTTGGCATCTGAAAGGCCAGTAATTGTACAATCAGTTCTTTAACCGATTCCAGATATGCACCCATTCGGTCTGTTTGGCGAT
>JAGARS010000191.1 GCA_017622155.1 Peptococcaceae bacterium | reverse complement strand
GGCTTTCGGTTATGTAGTTGCTGCATCCGTTCCCATAGAAACGGGGTATATTGTGTTTTCATAAAACGCTCCTAGATCAACGCGAAAGATCATACTGATGTTATTTTATACCGTAAACGGCAATGGCACAAGCATTCTTTCGCAAAAAGAGAAAATAACCGCGCTGAATACACAAAGTTCCCGCAAAGTAACGGTGTATGGGAAAGGTATCTACTTTACAGTTGCATCAAATTGAGTTAAAATAACAAAAGATGTTTTGTTGAAACAAGTCTTGCCCACAGGAGGTGGTATATTGCTTGGAGAAATCATTCAGGTGTATTTTGCACGGCAGGAATATTTTCACGAACTTTTATTAGAACATTTGCAGCTGTCAGCCATTGCAATTGTGCTGGCGCTTGTAATCGGGCTGCTCCTAGGCATTCTCATTGCCGAACAGGACAAGTTCTCTCTTCCTGTCTTGGGCACCATCAACTTTATCTATACCATACCGTCTATTGCATTGTTTGGGATTTTGCTTCCTGTTACCGGGCTTGGCAACACCACGGCGATTATCGCACTGACTGTGTATGCGCTGCTGCCCATAGTACGCAATACTTATGCCGGGCTAACCAATATCAATCCGGTTATTTTAGAGGCCGGTGTTGGTATGGGCAGTACGCGATGGCAGCTTTTGTGGAAAATCAAACTGCCTTTGGCATTGCCTGTAATCATGGCAGGGGTGCGCAATATGGTGGTAATGGTCATTGCCACCTGCGGGATTGCTTCGTTTATCGGTGCCGGCGGCTTAGGTGTGGCTATTTTCCGCGGCATTACTACCTACCAGCTGCCGCTTACCTATCTGGGCAGTTTGATGATTGCAGCAGTGGCTCTATTATGCGATATTCTGCTGGGCATTGTGGAAAAAAGAATTACATTGCGCGTCAACGGCAATATCCCGGAACGCAGCAAAAAAGCTAATCGTATAAATCATAAATAAAAGGAGTGCTTGTATGAAACATATCGCACGTAAATTATTGACTTTAGCAGTATTGTGCTGCTTTGCAGTCTTTGCTCTGGCTGGCTGCGGAAGCGACAACAAAGAAAGCGAAACGATTCGCATCGGTGCCAAAAGTATGACTGAGCAGATGATTCTGCAGGAAATTCTGGCTCAGCTGATTGAAGCCAAAACAGATTTGACTGTAGAACGTATTGAGCCAATTGCCGGAGGCACCAGCAATATTCAGATTTCCATGGAAAACGGGGAAATAGATTTGTATCCGGAATATACCGGTACCGGATGGCTGACCGTACTGAAACACGAAGAAACACAGGATGCCGATTATATGTTTGCGGAGCTGAACAAACAATACAACGAAAAGTATGATATGAGCTGGGTTGGGCTATATGGCTTTGAAAACACGTATACTCTGGCAGTACGTGCCGAAACAGCTGCACAATATGGGCTGACTAAAATTTCCGATCTGGCCGCTGTAAGTGATGAGCTGGTGTTTGGCGCCAACTTTGATTACTTTGAACGAGAAGACGGCTATGCAAAAGTATGCGCTGTCTATGATTTGCAGTTCAAGGACACTGCAGAAGTGGATATGGGGCTAAAATATCAGACACTGGTTGAAAAAAACTGTGATGTACTGAACGCCTATACCACAGACTCTCAGATTGCAGAGTTTGGTTTGGTAACACTCGCCGATGATAAGAAGCTGTTCACCGATTACCGCTGCAGTACGGTAGTGCGCAACGAAGTGCTGAAAGCGCATCCGGAACTGCAGGATGTATTAATGCTGATGGAGGGCTTAATCAGCAACGAGGAAATGACACAAATGAACTATGAACTCAACACCAACCATCGTCTGGAAAGCGAAATTGCGGCAGAATTTTTGAAAGCCAAAGGAATGATAGATTAATGATACCGATGATTCAACTTCAGCAGGCAGGAAAACACTATCACGGCAAATATGTGCTTCAGCCGCTAACGCTGGATATCATGCCCGGTGAATTCATCAGTCTGGTTGGCTCTTCCGGCGGCGGCAAAACGACCATGCTAAAACTGATGAATGGTTTGCTTTTGCCTGATACCGGGTCTGTTACTGTAATGGGGCAAGATACACGGCATGTGGATTTGATAGCGCTACGTCGCCAAATTGGCTATGTAATTCAAGGGGCAGCACTGTTTCCCCATTTAACTGTAGCAGATAATATCGGTTATGTGCCCGGTTTGTCAAAACAAAAGCTATCCTCTGAGCGATTGCATGAACTGATGCAGCTGGTGGATTTACCTGTTGCGCTTTTACAGCGGTTTCCGTCCAGTTTAAGCGGTGGTCAGCAACAGAGAGTCGGTATTGCGCGCGCGCTGGCCAGCAGCCCATCGATTATGCTGATGGACGAGCCGTTCGGCGCGGTAGATGAAATCACGCGCACTGTTTTGCAGGATAGTATACAGGAACTGCACAAACAATTAGGTACAACCATTGTGTTTGTTACCCATAATATGCGAGAAGCATTGCGTTTATCCGACCGTGTACTGGTTATCAATCAAGGTGTTGTGCAGCAAATTGACACGCCGGACGAAATTCAGCGACATCCTGCCAACGATTATGTTGCGCGGCTGCTGCGCTAAAACACAAAGCTATAAACATGACAATATCTGTACTGTATAACAACTGCAGTACAGATATTTTTTTGACATATGCCGGATTTATTGTTGACATATGCCGAAAATAGAAGTATAGTATAAATAGTAAATGACATATGCCGAAAATAAGGAGGTGTATGCGATGTCTAGACCGAGAAAATGCAGAAAGGTTTGCTGTATGCCAAGTGTCAGCCGTTTTGGCCCGTTGGGAGGCTGTATAACGGATACCGCCCCGGTACAGATGACGGTAGATGAATACGAAACCATACGCCTGATTGATCTGGAAGGTATGAATCAGGAAGCCTGTGCAGCACATATGAATGTGGCACGCACTACGGTGCAGGGCATCTATCTGGAAGCACGGCGCAAAATTGCGCAGGCGCTGGTAGAAGGCAAAACGCTTCTGATTGACGGCGGTGATTATCATTTATGCGATGGTACCGGGCCGGGATGTCACAAAGGCGGATGTCATAAAGAATATGCACAGACAGCGCATATGTAAACAAACAGAGCGAACAAAAAAGGAGAGATTACAATGAGAATTGCAGTACCTGTAGAAGAAAATGAAAAAGAAATTTGCCCATCCTTCGGGCGTACACCGTTATTTTATATTTTTGATACCGAAACAAACAGCGGCACACTGATTGAAAATGATGCTATGAACGCTCCGGGCGGTGCCGGGATTAAAGCAGCGCAAACTGTGATTGATGCCAAAGCAGAAGTAGTGCTTGTGCCGCGCTGCGGTGAAAACGCTGCAAAAACATTAGAAGCCGGCGGCGTAAAGCTGTATGAAAGCGTTGGATTGTCTGTTGAGGAAAATATTCAGGCATTTCTGGATGATAAGCTGGCAGTATTGACAGATATTCATCCGGGATTCCACGGGCATGGAGGCAACTAATATGAAACTTGCGGTGTTAAGCGGAAAAGGCGGCACCGGAAAAACACTGGTGTCGGTAAATCTGGCATCAGTGGCAGGCAATGCCGCTTATTACGATTGTGATGTAGAAGAACCAAACGGTCATTTATTTTTCAAACCGGAAAATGTGACAGAAAAAACAGTGTTTGTCAAAACACCGGAAATTGATGCTGATGACTGTATTGGCTGCAGAAAATGCGCTGACTTTTGCAAGTTTAATGCCATCGCAGTGATTGGAGAGAAAGCTATGGTATTTCCGGATGTATGTCATCCGTGCGGCGGCTGTATGATGGTTTGCCCGCAAAATGCCATTTTTGAAACGGAACGTCCAATCGGAAAAATCGCACAAGGTGTATCCGAAGATGTTACGGTAACCAGCGGTATTTTAAATATGGGCGAAGAGTCCGGCGTACCTATTATTCGCACTTTGCTTCGGGATATGAAAGCCAATCCCAATGATTTCACTGTCATTGACTGTCCGCCGGGCAGCGCCTGCGTGGTAATGGAAAGCATTATTGATGCCGACTTCTGTATTCTGGTAGCAGAACCTACTGTATTTGGTGTACACAATCTGAACATGGTGTACGAGCTGGTACAGCTGTTTGGCAAACCATATGGTGTTGTGCTGAACAAATGTTTAGACGGTGAAAACCCGGCAGAAGTATTCTGCACAGAACACAATATTCCTATTTTGGGGCGTATTCCATTCGACGCAGAGCTCGGACGGCTCAATTCTAACTCTGAAATTGTGAGCCGTATCGACGAGAAATATCACAAATTATTTACCTGCATTTTGCGACAGGTGAAGGAGGCGGTGCAGCAATGAAACAATTACTGATTTTAAGCGGAAAAGGCGGCACCGGCAAAACCACGGTGGCCAGTGCGTTTGTAAAATTATCGCAGACACAGGCTTTTGCGGACTGTGACGTGGATGCTCCCAATCTGCATCTGGTAACACAATGCACCGCTGCACCGCAGACAGATGCCTATTTTGGGCTGCCAAAAGCCTACATTGATCCATCAAACTGTATCAGCTGCGGCAGATGTGCCTATCATTGTCAGTTCCGTGCCATTGAAAAGATTGATGGTGCACGGCGGGTAAACCAGTTTGCCTGTGAAGGCTGCGGTGTATGTGCTTATGTATGTCCGCGCGGTGCTATAGAAATGCAGAATGTGCAAGCCGGAGAAATGCAGCTGTTTATCAATCCGGACAATGTGTTTTCCACAGCGCAGCTGAAAATGGGCAGCGGTAATTCCGGTATGCTGG
>JAGARS010000190.1 GCA_017622155.1 Peptococcaceae bacterium | reverse complement strand
AGCCAAAAAATAAATAACGCAATACTGCGTTTTCTTTTGCATTTTTGATTACACTATATTATAATATTCATATTATGCACATTGTGCGATGATTCAGGAGGTTGAGACTTATGGAAACCAATACAAATAAAGTAGTAGTAACCGTTGTAGGGAAAGATAAAAAAGGAATTATTGCTGCAGTATCTACTGCATTGACTGAACGGGATGTAAACATTCTGGATATCAGCCAGACAATTCTGCAGGACTTTTTTACAATGATTATGATTGTAGATATGAATGACGCTGCTGTCAGCTTTACAGAGCTGCGTGAACAGCTGGGACTGTTGGGTCAGAAACATGGCGTGGTAATTTCCTGCCAGCATGAAGAAATCTTCCAGTATATGCACCGTATTTAAGTGCTTTACGCAGACATAAAGGAGGAAAAACAAAATGCCAATTTCAATTTCCAACGAAGAAATTTTAGAAACTATCAATATGATTGAGTCGGAAAATCTGGACATTCGTACCATCACTATGGGTATTTCTTTGCGTGACTGTGCGCACAGTGACATTGATGTGGTATGTGATCGTATCTACAAAAAAATCACGACCTATGCGAAAGACCTGGTGAAAATTGGGGAAGAAGTAGCCAACGATTACGGGATTCCAATCATTAATAAACGTATTTCTGTAACACCAATCGCAATTGTAGCCGATGCATGTGAAGCACCGGATTATGTAAAAATCGCAAAAACATTAGATGCTGCTGCCCGTGAAGTAGGTGTAAACTTTATCGGCGGTTTCTCTGCTCTGGTACAGAAAGGTATGACCAAAGGGGATGAAAAGCTGATTCGCTCTATTCCGCAGGCATTGGCTGAAACGGAATATGTATGTGCTTCGGTAAATGTAGGCTCCAGCCGCGCAGGGATTAATATGGATGCTGTGCGTCTGATGGGTGAAGTGGTAAAAGAGAGTGCAGAACTGACTGCCGATACCGATGGTCTGGGCAGTGCCAAACTGGTAGTGTTCTGCAATGCCGTAGAAGATAATCCGTTTATGGCGGGGGCTTTCCATGGTGTAGGGGAGCCTGAAGTTGTATTAAATGCTGTGCGTAAAATTCCAAATGCACCGTTCGATGAACTTGCTACCACCATCAAGCACACAGCGTTTAAAGTAACTCGCTCCGGTGAACTGGTAGGTCGTGAAGCTGCGCGCCGTTTGGGTGTGCCATTCGGTATTGTGGATTTATCCTTAGCACCGACTCCGGCAGTGGGCGACAGCGTAGCGGATATTTTGGAAGCAATGGGTCTGGAACGCGTAGGTACCCATGGTACTACAGCTGCTTTGGCCATGCTCAATGATGCTGTAAAAAAAGGCGGAGCAATGGCATCTTCTCACGTAGGGGGCTTAAGCGGTGCATTTATTCCTGTCAGCGAGGACGCAGGTATGATTCGTGCCGTAGAGGAAGATGCGCTGCATCTGGACAAACTGGAAGCTATGACCTGTGTATGTTCCGTAGGTTTGGACATGATTGCCATTCCGGGGGATACCAGTGCAGAAACCATCGCGGCAATTATTGCTGACGAAGCTGCAATCGGTATGATTAACAAAAAAACCACAGCAGTACGTGTAATTCCTGTGCCGGGCAAAAAAGTTGGCGACACAGTTGTATTTGGCGGCTTGCTTGGCTATGCGCCGATTATGGATGTAAATCAATACAGTTCTGATTTATTTGTAAAACGCGGCGGGCGTATTCCGGCTCCAATTCATTCTTTAAACAATTAACCCGCATTGTACAAAACGAGGTGTCATTATGCAGAAAATTACAAAAGCCATTATTCCTGCGGCAGGGTTTGGTACGCGCTTTTTGCCGGCAACCAAATCACAGCCGAAAGAAATGCTGCCGGTGGTGGACAAGCCAACCATCCAGTATATTGTAGAAGAAGCTGTTGAAAGCGGCATTGAAGATATTCTGATTGTCATCGGCCGTTATAAATCTTCCATAGAAGACCATTTTGACCGTTCCGTAGAGCTGGAAATGGAATTAGAGAAAAAAGGCAAGTATGATATGCTGGAGCAGATTCAGAACATTGCCGGTATGGCAAATATTCAGTTTGTGCGCCAGAAGACGGCCCTGGGGTTAGGGCATGCGGTGTATTGTGCACGTAATTTTATTGGTAATGAGCCCTTTGCGGTAATGCTGGGTGATGATATTGTAGATAGTCCCGGGTATCCTTGCTTGAAACAGATGATTGACTTGTACGAGCGTGAGCAGTGTACCATACTGGGTGTCAAGGAAGTTGCTGAACAGGACATTAGCAAATATGGTATCGTGGATGGTGACAAACTTGGTGAAGGGCTGTATAGTGTTCGTTCTCTGGTAGAAAAACCAAAACCGGAAGTAGCGCCAAGCAATGTCGCAATTATGGGCCGCTATATCATTACGCCGGAAATTTTTCATATTTTAGAGAAAACAGCACCGGGAGCCGGCAATGAAATTCAGCTGACCGATGCGTTGAAAACACTGGCATTGAAAGAAAAAATGTTAGCCTATGCGTTTAAAGGGCGCCGTCATGATGTT
>JAGARS010000004.1 GCA_017622155.1 Peptococcaceae bacterium | reverse complement strand
CGTCTAATACAGCATCGCAGCCGGAAATCAGAGAGTCAGCGTTTTCTGCTGTCAGCATTGTTTGGTATACGCTGACCTGAATATCCGGATTAATACGACGAATTCTGTCGGCAGCAGTATATGCTTTGCTTTTTCCGATTGTGTCGGTTTCAGAAAGCAATTGGCGGTTTAGATTTGAAATATCGAAACTGTCGCCATCTACAATCACAAGTTCTCCAATGCCAATGCGTGCCATCAGTTCAGCCAGGTATCCCCCCAGGCCACCACAGCCAATGACAGCGACTTTTTTGCTTTGCAAACATGCACATTCTGCATCAGATAAAGCAGGTATGTTTCTGGCATAGCGTTCTTTCAAATCAGCCACCTCCTACAGCCGGGAACAATGAAACGATATCTTCGTCATTGACTTTTGTTTCAGGTTTTTGATGAAACCCGTTAATCAGCAAAATATTCACTTCTTCACGCGGAATATTTAATCGATCCATGATATCCTGTACAGTGGTAATCGTATCAGGTTCCATGAAGTATACTTTTTCTCTTCCTTTTCGTAAATTGGCAAACAAACGAACTTCTACCATATCAATGCTCCTTTCTGAATAAAAATAGGAGAGGGTATGATTCCCTCTCCCATATAATACTTAATTAGCGATACATTCGTCAAGTCCCAGTCGTTTTAATGTTTCTTCGGTAGGGAATGCATTGTCCCAGCCGCGTACTTCATAATATTCCGGCAATGTAACTTCCAGTTTGGAAGTCATGCCTTTGGAAGGACCGGATACGACAGGTTCTGTCAGCAGACGTTTTGGCAGACGATCGTCTTCCGGTTTCATGCCGGCTGCTTTGTTGAACATTCTTTCGATATTGTAGATACGTTCGCCCAGTTCCAGTACCTGTTCCGGTGTATAATCGGTACCGCATGCTGCGTTCAGCAGTTTGGTATATTCCGGTGCACCTAATGCGAAAGAGGTGAAGAGGCACATGCCAAGAGAGTCGATTACTGCAGTTAAATCCTGGAATGTTTTTACCCAGAATGCTTTCTCATTTGTTACAGTACGATCCAGCTGTACAGGCAAACCAACTACTTCAGGTGCGATTGTATAGCCGCGTACATGGCAGCCGCCGCGGTTGGAAGTAGCATAAGTGACACCAATCCCCTGAATTGCACGTGCATCGTATGCCGGCATTTCTTGTTTTTTAACAGACATAGACACTTCCGGCATGCCGAAATGTTCGCACAGACGAGCGGAACCGGAGCTCATTAAGTAATCCAGTTCAGTTTCAGGATTACCCATACGTTTTACCCATTCACGCAGCGAATCACCATTGCCCCATTCCAGTGGAGCACCGGCACAATCTTCTTCTTTGATAGCACCGCGCTGATACAGTTCCATTGCAGCGGCTATGGTACATGGGGTGGAGATAGCATCTAAACCGTACTCGTTGCACAGCATATTGCATTCATTGATTACTTCTAAATCATTGTTGCCGCAGTTTGCACCATATGCCCAGATTGGTTCATATTCAGGACCGCCAACAACTTTTTCACCAACTTTGATAACACGGGCACATGCAATAGGGCAGCGATGGCAGGCACCGGCACGTACCAGATATTTTTCAGCCAGAGTCTCACCGGAAATATCTTCTGCCTGTTCAAAGTGAGAATCCTGCCAGTTTCTTACCGGCAGAGCACCAACACTGTTGATAACGTTTACCAGACATGCAGTCCCCAGTTCACGCAGACCGCTGCTTGTTAAGCCGTTTTCTTTGATGTTTACCATAACATCTTTGTTTGCTTCTTTTAATGCTTCGGCAGATGCCAGGGTTTCATCGGCATTACGATTAGTTGGGCGTACAACAATTGCTTTTAATTTTTTGCTTCCCATTACAGCACCAACACCACTGCGGCCGGCTGCACGGTCTTTATCATTCATAATACATGCCAGAAGAGACTGTTTTTCACCGGCCATACCGATAGATAATACAGATGCATCTTTGCCATGTTTTTCTTTCAATGTATCATCCAAAGCTTCGGAGAACATTCCCAGATATTCTTCTGCATTCAGCAGTTCAATTTTATCATCAACGATGTTGATGTAAGTCCATTCAGGTGCTTCGCCTTCCACAATCAGTGCATCCCAGCCTGCATATTTCAGTTTTGCACCCCAGATACCGCCGGAGTTGGAGCTTGCAATCATACCGGTCAGCGGAGATTTGGTAACAACCATATAACGACCGGAAGATGGTGCAGTTGCACCGGTCAGAGGACCTGTGATATATACCAGTTTGTTTTCAGGGCTTAAAGGATCTACAGTTGCACAGCCTTCATCATAAATGATTTTGGTACCAAGACCACGACCACCGATGAATTTTTTTGCTACATCTGTATCTAATTTTTCCACGGTAACAGTACCGGTGGTTAAATTGATACGCGCAATTTTTTCATGATATGCATATGCCATATCAAATACCTCCCGTCAGAGTTAATTTATAAAAAAGCATAAACCTTGCTAATTTTATTATAAATGTTCTTACAGTCTTTTCAAGGTAAGCGGTGTATTATTGTGCGAAATGATACGAAATGAGATTATTTTGTATAATAAAAAGTGTCGGCTATTGCGAAAAAAAGGTAAACTGTTATAATGAATATAGAAGATGTAGTAAAATAAGATATAGCGAAATAGCATGCAGATGTTTGTTTGAAGGAGGGATTGTTTTGAAGCAGAATAAATCATTATCAACACAGGAAGTAGCAGATATTTTGCATGTGAGCAAATCAACAATTTACGAATTAATTCGCAAAGGGGAAATTCATTCTTATAAAATCGGCAGAAAAGTACGATTTACACAGGATGATGTAGATGCCTATATTGCTCGTGCGCGTCATGAACATTCCACAAAGCCTGTAAAAAATATTGATACTCATTCTACTTTGTTGACTCCTGATTCAAAGCAAACGCCTGAACTGATACTTGCCGGGCAGGATGTGGTATTGGATATTCTGGCAAATTATCTGCAGCAGGAAGGTGTTGCCGTAGGGCGTACGTATCTTTCCGGATTTGAGGGCTTGCTGTCGTTGTATCAGGACAATGTGCATGTGGCGGCATGCCATTTGTATGATGGGAAAGATTACAATACATCATATGTGCGCAGTCTGATGCCCGGAATAACTGCAGTGCTTATAAATATCAGCTATCGTATGCAAGGGTTTTATGTACAGGCCGGAAATCCAAAGAATATAAAAGGCTGGGAAGATTTAAAAAGAGATGATATTGTGATATTAAATCGCCGTGTAGGCTCCGGTGCACGTATTTTGCTGGATTTACAGCTGAAAAAGCTGGGGTTATGCGGTGCATCGATAAAAGGTTACGATAAAATTATGAAATCCCATTTGACTATGGCTGCAGCGGTTGCCAATGGCGAGGCAGATTTGGCCATCGGTACAGAGCGTGTTTCCAGACAAATGGATGGTATTGATTTTATTCCGCTGGAAGAAGAACGGTTTGATATTGTAATAAAAAAAGAGATGCTTGCAGCAGAACCTGTGCAGAAAATGCTGCAGATATTGAATAGTCATGCATTTCGCAGTGAAATTGTGCATTTCTCGGGAAATGATTATCGTGATTTAGGAAAAAGAATTGCGGAGGTTTAATATGCTGTATGTAAAAACACCGGAAGAAGTTCTGGATTTGATTCATAAAGAATTTACAGGAATAGCGGATACAGAATTGGTAGAGCTATCTTCTGCTATCGGGAGAGTTCTGGCAGAAGATATTGCTTCAGAGGAATATGTACCTGATTTTAATCGCTCCACAGTGGATGGTTATGCAGTGCATGCCAGAGATACCTTTGGCTGCAGCGAAGCAATTCCGGCTATGCTGCCTGTTGTAGATGAAGTATTGATGGGGCAGTCGGCAGATTTTGTATTAAATACAGATGAATGCTGTATTGTGCCTACAGGAGGAGCATTACCGGAAGGTGCGGATAGCGTGGTTATGCTTGAATATACCGAAAACTATGGAGATGGATTGATTGGTATTGCCAAAAGTGCAGCTCCCGGTGATAATGTTATTTTTCGCGGTGATGATGTGTATCCCGGCAAAGTAATATTAAAGAAAGGCCGTGTATTAAGTGCCCAGGATATTGGTGCATTGGCGGCAATTGGCAAATTTTGTGTGCCGGTGCGGAAAAAACTGCGAGCAGGTATTATTTCTACGGGTGATGAACTTGTTCAGATAGATGAAAAACCAAAGAACGGACAGGTGCGTGATGTCAACAGCCATATGCTGGCGGCAATGCTGGAAGCCTTTGGTGTACATGCTGTAAATTATGGGATTGTGACAGATGACCGTGTATTGCTTTCGGAGAAAATGGCACAAGCTGTTACGGAATGTGATATAGTACTTATCTCCGGGGGAAGCAGTGTTGGCGTGAAAGATGCCACCTGCAGCATGATAGAATCTATGGGGGAACTGTTGGTACATGGTATTGCTATGAAACCCGGAAAGCCAACAATTTTAGGTAAAATACAAAACAAACCGGTATTTGGTTTGCCGGGACATCCGGTGGCTGCATATTTTGTTGCCAAACTGTTTGTTTTGCCGCTTGCAGCTGTTTTAACAGAACGTACAATGATACTATATACTGTTACAGCTGTATTGAGCGAGAGTATCAGTGCGAATCAAGGGAGAGCACAATACCAGTGCTGTCATTTAGAACGGCAGGGCAGCAGCATTGTTGCGTATCCAATCCGGTCGAAATCCGGATTGATTACTACTTTAGCAGGTGCAGACGGTTATTTTTGTATAGACCGCGATTGTGAGGGACTGCCGAAAGGTGCGCAGGTACAAATCGTGGTAAGTATCGGAGAATAAAGCTATAGGAGAATAGACCATGGGATTTGAGTATTTAACCAATATTCCGCTTGAAAAAGCACAAGAGGAGTATTTATCTTTATTAAAGAATAACGGCTTTACACCGAAAACAGAACTGATTCCGGTATTTGATGCCTGTAATCGTGTTACAGCTTTACCGGTATATGCGCATATTTGTGCCCCTCATTACGCTGCCAGTGCTATGGATGGTATTGCGGTAAATGCCCGGGATACATTTGGTGCCACAGAAACCACTCCGGTGATTTTGAAATCCGGACAATATGTAATAGTGGATACCGGAGATCCAATTCCGGAACATTGTGATGCGGTAATCATGGTAGAAGAACTGGTACAAAACGAAGACGCTACCATTACTATCCATGCTGCAGCGGCTCCTTGGCAGCATATTCGTCAGATTGGAGAAGATATCTGTGTAGGAGAAATGATTCTACCTGCGCTGACTAAGGTATCGCCTTCTGCTATTGGAGCAATGATTGCAGGCGGTGTACTGGAAATAGAAGTGATTCGTAAACCGGTGGTGGGCATTATTCCCACAGGAGATGAAATTGTACCGCCTTGTATAGATCCGAAACCGGGTGATATCTTAGAATTTAACAGTTCTATCTTTTCTGCTATGCTCAAAGAATGGGGAGCAGAGGCAGTGGTGTATCCGATTGTGCCTGATAAATTTGAACAGATACAAGAAATGACTGCAAAAGCATCTGATGAATGTGATATGGTAATTTTGAATGCCGGTTCTTCTGCCGGCAGAGAAGATTATTCGGCAAAAGTTATTGAATCACTTGGCGAAGTATTGTATCACGGTATTGCTATCAAACCGGGTAAGCCTGCAATTTTAGGCTGTCGTGGCGCAGTTCCGATTCTGGGTGTACCGGGATATCCGGTTTCCGGTATTATTGTGATTGAAGAATTGCTGAAACCTTTGATTGACCATTGGATGAAAGTGCCTGCTGAACAAAAACAATATGTCAAAGCAGTTTTGACGCGTCCAATTGTTTCAGGGCTCAAATACAAAGAGTTTGTGCGAGTGCGTATGGGGTACGTAGGCGACCGCTTAATGGCATCTCCGTTGAGCAGAGGAAGCGGTGTTGTAACTTCGTTTATGAAAGCAGATGGCATCTTAGAGATACCGCAGGGTTTAGAAGGCTATGAAGCAGGAGAAGAAGTAGAAATCCGCCTCTTGTGCAGTCTGGATAAACTGCAAAATACACTGGTAGTGATTGGCAGCCATGACCCACTGCTCGATGAACTGGGTAATATGCTGCATGTTGCCGATGAAAGTTTGTATATGAGCTCGTCTCATGTAGGGTCGATGGGCGGCATTATGGCTATTCGACGGGGCGAAGCCCATATAGCCGGCTGCCACTTGCTGGACACTGTTACGGGAGAATATAATCTTTCCTTTATGAAAAAATATTTCCCGAAAGGTGATGTAAAATTAATACGCTGTGTAGGACGCGAGCAGGGACTGATGGTAGCCAAAGGCAATCCGCTGGATATTCAAAAATTTGCCGACATTGCAAAAGAGGGTGTACGGTATGTCAATCGGCAGAAAGGCTCGGGCACACGTATTCTGGCCGACTATTTATGCAAAACGGAACAGATTGATATGGCATCTGTATATGGCTATGAGCGAGAAGAGATGACCCATACTTCTGTGGCTGCGCAGATTGCAAACGGCAGTGCAGATGCCGGCATGGGTATTTATTCTGCTGCCAAACTGTATGATTTGGACTTTATTCCGATTTGTGTCGAAGAATATGACTTAATCATTTCCGATTATGCATGGAATACCCCTATGGTACAGCAATTGATGCAAGTATTGAAGAGTGATATATTCCGTCAAAAACTAATGGAATTAGGCGGATATACAGTAGACAATGCAGGGGAATTGCGTTCTTATGAATGATGTAATTACGAAGGATTCTGTTGTAAATGCAACAGATGACAAGGATAGTTTGTGGTATGATGCAGCGGTAATTGGCGGTGGGGTGTTAGGCTGTTTCGCAGCACGAAACCTGATGCGGTGGAATATGTCTGCAGTGCTCATTGAAGCCGAGGATGATGTGTGCAAGGGCATTACCCGTGCAAATAGTGCTATTGTATATACCGGGTATGATAATAAGCCCGGAAGTTTG
>JAGARS010000189.1 GCA_017622155.1 Peptococcaceae bacterium | reverse complement strand
TGTACACCGTCAACTACATACAAGTTTTCACTGTCGGAAGATGGTGGCCAAGAAGCACCCGGCCAGTGCCATACCAGTGTTTTCTTGCCGTTTTCAGCAAAAACATTCCACAGCTGTTCAGCTTTACAGGTTAAAGAGTCGAATGCATACACGATTTCATCCAAACTGTCTTTGGACTGGTTCCAGAAGCAGGTTACACCGTGAGTTTCAGGATAAGCACCTGTTGCCAGTGTGGTCCACAGCGGTGGTGTAATGGTTGGCATTGCGCCCAACATTACCAAGTCTTCACGACATGCACCCAGTTCTACATACTTTTTGATGTTTGGCAGTTTTCCTTCATCCATCAGTTTTTTGCACAGACGTGGTTCTAAACCGTCTACACCTAAAACAAGAATTTTATCTGTTTTAGCTTCTCTTGCCATTTTAAATCTACTCCTTCATTTTTATTATTTTGATTAAGAAACGTTAATAAATGGTCTTGCTTTCATACATATTATAAATTTCTTTTTTTCCCTTGCATAACACATAAACAAAGCACTTTTTTCAAAAAACATTACTTTTTTTTGTACCTCATTTATTGTCGCTGCAAGTGCGCACATTCCAGTCATAGCCATACTCCAGAAATGCATTCGTCACTTCTTGTATTCCCTGTTCGTCAATGAAATTTGATGTCTTCACATACTGTTCTCTGGATACCCCGGAGCCCAACCTCCGCAGTATATCCCAATACTGCCAGTACAAATCTCCATAATAGTCCTGCACTTCTTTCTTAAACTGCTCTCGTATCATTTTCGGTTCTACACCGTAATCATACCAATAGGTTTTATGAAATATCGGAGATACTTTCAGATTCTGACGTTTTGCTTTACGCTGCTCCTCAAGTACAATATCCTCCTGCGCATTGACTTTATACTGATACTTCCCTTTAGCATCTACATAGCAGATTCCATAAAAGGTTCTTACAAACGGCTTTTTGGCCACAATATCATATGCCATCTGCATCTTCACCTTATGCAGCCACTGCTCAATTTCTACCAACGCATCCTCTGTCAGCAGATGCGCCTGCCATGCCACTGACACAAGCCCTTCAAACAGCTGCAGATAATCAGACGAAAAGATGCCATTTAGCTGAAAACGCAATTCATCAAAAATTACTTTCGCTGCATTAAATGCTTCTGCATTTCCGCATTGTTCCAACTGTTCAAAAAATACACGAGAGTACGTTTTTTGCAGCACTCCGGCTAGCTCCAGTTCTGTCTCATACAGAAGCTGTTCTCTTTGACCGGTCTGTACCACACACCGACGCATCAGTGTATGCACCGGTGATGGATACTGTCTTTTTCTCCGGCTTGCCTCCACAAATTGTGCTATCTCTTGATACTGTGGGCTAATGCGATACACAATCTTTCCCTTTTCCATGCAGGAACAGCCGTATACAATAAATTCTTCTTCATATTTTCCGTATTCCGCCATATGTGAAACACTGCGGATACAAGTCAGGTCACGAATTGATGCCATTTCCATCCACCTTTCGTTTCAGCGATATAGTTCCTGCGGATTGCGCTGTACCTCTACTTCTTCCTGCAGAAGTTTTGATAACTGCGCACTGTTGAAGATTTCTGCCACTTCCCCGTTAGCTATGATTTTACCGTTCTGCATCAGCAAACAGCGATCAAAACAGTCCTGTATTTCTTCGGGATAATGAGTGACATAGATGATGGTGATGTCGGTTGTCTCTGCCAATTCACGCACACGCTCCATCATGCTATCTCGCGCCAGCACATCCAGCCCTGTACCCGGCTCGTCCAGTACCAGAATTTTCGGGTCTGCCATCATAGCACGAGTAATCAGTACATTCTGCTGCTCCCCTTTGGACAACATAGAAAACGGCATATCACTTTTATGTGCAATCTTCCACTGCCGCATCAAATCTTTGGCCTTGCATACATCGGCATCGGTAATATTGTTGCTAATCCCCAGTGTGCCGAATAAGCCGGACAGTACAATCTGTAGCACCGATTCTCCGCTGTAATACTTGTCAAAAAAAGAGGCGCTAATCCAGCCAATTTGTCTGGACAGTGTGAAAATAGTATCATCATTGTACTGCTCGCCAAGCACTTCCAATTTCCCTTCTGTCGGCTGCTTGTAGCCCGCAATGGCACTAAGCAGCGTTGTTTTCCCGCTGCCGTTTAAGCCAAACACAATCCAGTGCTCCCCTTGACGTACTTCCCAGTCGACATCTTTTAGTAAATAGTGCAGCCCCGATTGGCAGCATAATTTTTCCGCTTTGATTACAAGTTCACTCATATCAAACGCCCTGACTTTCTGCCTGTGCTTCTGCCAGCTGTGCTATCCTGTTATTCAGTGTGTCATCATCAATCACAAGCATATTGCCTAAAATAGTTGGATTCAAATCTGGCGGTACGGCAAAGCCATTCTCTTTCAGGAACCCCATATGTTTGTTTTCCCATGCCATAATGTCGCAGATTTTTGCTATATTCATTTTCTTTGTCTGCTCGTTGTCATCCAAATCCTGATAATAGTTAAACCCCATGGTTTCTACGAAATATTTGGCACTCAAATAAATCTCCGGCTCCGTACCGTATTCAATCTGGTCACATTCCGGACAGAAAATCTCAATACGGGAATCATATCC
>JAGARS010000188.1 GCA_017622155.1 Peptococcaceae bacterium | reverse complement strand
TTTATGTACATAGGGAATCCTTCCCATTTGGTATTCGTATACCATAGGTTTCTTCCGAGTTATTTTTTCCGTCTCACAAATCTGATCTGGCAATAGTCATCGCCTCTCGCAATCGTTGCAGGCAAATCCAGTTCACAGCCAAAGCTTGCGGCAATACCGCGGTCACCGCACATAGCATGGTCGCACATACGCTGAATTTCTTCATCACTGCAGCCCTGTTTCTGCCATGCTTTTACCAGTGGACAGTAGTGAAAATCGATATCCAGATGGTCATCATCGCAGCGCAGAATTTTCATTTCAAACACCAGCTGCGCCGGCTTGCTGAATAATGTTTTTTTCAAGCCTTTCAAGCTGTCGCCTCCACCGGCTTTCTGGCGCAGATTGCCGCCCTGGTACAGCCCGCATCTGCGAATAGCAGCCGGCGCATAGTCTTCCGGTGCCAATCCTTTTTTGGCCGCTTCATCACACAACAGGTACATCCACAACGCACGATGTTCCAGCTGATCACGAATGGCAGCCAGCAATCCGTTTTTGTATTTTGGTTCATTTACAATGCTCATTTGCATAGCCTCCCTTGTATATTCTCCTAAGTTCAGTATACCTCTTTGCCGCCAAAAATCAACCGCTAAATGACAATACGATTACAATATTACAGCGACAATTGCGCAAGTACATCCCCCTGCAATGTTTTCAGTGTAAACATATTATCCTCCAATACCAGATAACTGCGGGCACTGCCGCCTTTTGGCAATGTCACCGAGCCGGGATTGGCATAGATATAACCCTCTCTTGCCTCCAGTGCGGGAATATGTGTATGCCCATGCAGCAGTACATCTCCCGGCTGCAGCATCGGCAGATTGGCATCGTGATACACATGCCCGTGTGTGGCAAATATCATGCGCTTTCCCACCGATACAATACAATACTCTGCCATAATCGGAAACTCCAGCATCATCTGGTCTACCTCACTGTCACAATTTCCCCGCACGCACAAGATCTGCTGTTTGTGTGCATTCAGCAGCTCTGCCACAGCTTGCGGGCTGTACCCCTCCGGCAATGGATTGCGCGGCCCATGATACAGTAAATCCCCCAGCAGCAAAAGCTTATCTGCCTGCTCCCGCTGCATTGCGTCCAATAAGTCTTTACAATAGCGTTCCGAACCGTGAATATCTGATGCAATCATATATTTCATAATCCAATCCTCCAAATTTCACAGGCAAAAAGCCTTGATTTATCACTGTTAAGAGGTATAATAACATGTATTGCCGTTTTGATACAAGGTGTAACTGGTTTATTGATCAGATTATGCATACAAAAGAAAGGATTTTACATCGTGGATTTGCTGAAGGATTCTCCCAAACAATTATTTTCAAAATATTTAGTGCCATCGGTCAGCGCCACCATGGTCACTTCTATTTATATTCTGGCTGACTCTATTATGATTGGCAAAGGCATTGGCGAACTGGCTATTGCAGCGCTGAATATTGTACTGCCTTTGTTTAATATCATGTTTGGTACAGGCGCTTTGTTCGGCGTAGGCGGTGCGGTATTGTTTTCTGTGGCTATGGGCAATGGGGACACCGACCGGGCCAAACGGTATTTTACTATTGCCGCGCTTTTGAATACAGCCTTTGTACTGTTTTACCTGGTGGCAGGCAATGTATTTTTGGAGCCCATTCTAACATTTCTGGGCGCTACCGATTTGACATGGGCGTATGCCTACAACTATGCCAAATGGCTCATGCTGGGCACACCGGTATTTGCCTTCTCGGTATTCCTGCAAAGCTTCGTGCGAAATGACAAAAATCCCAAACTGGCTATGGTGGCTGTTATCACCGGCGGTGTACTCAACACCATCCTGGACTGGGTATTTATTTATCCGATGCAGCTAGGCATGACCGGTGCGGTAGTGGCCAGTATCATCGGTACCGGTGTTACCTGTTTGATTCTATGCATACACTTTTTCCGCAAGGAATGCAATCTGCGCATTTCTCTGCACCGTTTGCGTCCGCGCTACGGCAAAGAAATTTTCCAGTATGGCACATCCAGCTTTCTCACGGAAATTTCCGGCGGTGTACTGATTTTCGTGCTGAACCAGCAGGCATTGTTATATGCCGGAGAGCTGGGCGTTACCGTATACAGCGTGCTCACCAACAGTGCCTATATTGTCAATGCCGTGGCAAACGGTATTGCACAGGCAGCGCAGCCGATTATTGCCACCAACTTCGGTGCGAAAGCACAAAGCCGTATTGATGAGGTCAAGACCGTAGGGCTGCGAACAGCACTCATTGCCGGAAGCACGTTTGCTGCCATTGGGCTGTTGTTCCCGCTGGCAGTGGTATATATCTTTATCAACCCGACAGCAGCCATTCTGGAAATGGCACCGCTGGCTGTACGTATTTACTTCATTGGCTTTATCGCAGCGGCTTTGAATATTTTCTTTACCACATATTTTCAGGCAATCTTACAGCCTTCCAAAGCACTCACCATTTGTATGCTGCGCGGTCTGATATTGTCTATCGTATTTGCATATGTGCTGCCGCTGGTACTGGATATCACCGGTATCTGGACATCCATCCTCCTGGCAGAGTTTATCACTCTGGGCATCGCTTTTATGATGGACAAAAAGAGAAAATAACTTATCAACAAATACGCAAAAAGACAATCATATTTCTGCAGTGTCGAGATTGACATGGATAGCTTCGCAGATTGTACATAGCGTGGTGAACAAAGTTCAACAAAGCTGTACAAGCAAGAAGATGTCCATGGAACGAGGGTTTGCAGAAATGATGATTGTCTTTTGTTTTACATATTCATTTTTCTCAAAAAATCTCTTGTCTTCAGCGGATAGCTCAACACCTGCTGCATCTGCAAATCCATAAAGGTTTCCACCGATGCACGGCCTTCCTTACTGATATAAAGCCATCCCAGGCGATGTAACGGCACATAGGATAGCGCCTGCAGAAAGGTGCGGCCTTCCTGTGAAAGTACAATGCCGGCCGATTCGTGCAATGCACAGCTTCTGCAAAGCAGCCCGCCATATACGGCACGCTGTTTCTCACCGGATAATCGCACACCGCATTGCTGACAATGCGTTAACTCCGGCGGATAGCCCATCCGTTCCAGTATTTTCAGTTCCAGATACCGCACCGCAACCCACGGATCGATAAATTCCAAAAGCTGCAGTGTCTGCAGCATAAACAGGTACAATTCCTCATCGGCCGGGCCTTCGGAAATCACCCGGTCCAAAAGCTCCGCCGCATAGCCTGCGTAGCTCATGCGCACAAAATCACTGCGCAGTGATGCAAAGGCTGTAATCGTAGATGCCCCAGTCACAATCGGGAATGCCTTGCCGGCTGTCACCACCAGTTCCGCCTGGCTAAACAGCAGAATTCCGCCACGGAGCTTGCTATTTGTTTTTTTCACACCGCGCACCTGCACGGTTAGTTTGCCCTGCTCCCGGGTATAAATGGTAAGCAGCTGATCCGCTTCTTTATAATCCCGGCTGCGCAGAATGATGGCATTCAAATGCTGATACTGCTCCACCTTGACACTCCTCTTCTTCCTGTGTCAAGCGACAATGCAATAAATAATAACCAATCTGACCGTTCTGACAGAATAAATCTTCACAGAGTTTACCAAGTTCCATATATTCCGCCTCCATTCGTTTCGTCCATACAAGCTGTTGTTACTGTGATCGGATTCATTGATATATAGTTTATTATCGCGTGACACACATATATTATCCAGCCAAATTTTGCAGATACAGCGCATTTGGCACAAAATTTATACAAGTTTGACTGTTTCGCCAATTTATACAATATGCTCCGGCATTATCTGTCCTCTTCGGCATCTTTGGCTTTGGCCGCCTGCACCGCCCGTTCTTCTTCACTTAAATACGGCTTCATTTTATTGCGAATATCCTGCATCTTTTCGTCCAAGAGCGCTGCCAGATCTGCACACTGGTTCAGTCCAATCAGCACCTGGCGCGGCACCACTTTCCCCTGTTTGTAATACAATTTGTGTTCCAGACTGGCCCAGAAGTCCATAGCAATGGTGCGAATCTGCACTTCAATCACCACATGCTCGGTTTTGTCTGTTAAAAATACCGGCACCTGTACCAGCAGATGCAGACTGCGATATCCGTTGTCCTTTGGATA
>JAGARS010000187.1 GCA_017622155.1 Peptococcaceae bacterium | reverse complement strand
TTAGCTCAGCTGGGAGAGCGTCTGCCTTACAAGCAGAATGTCGGCGGTTCGATCCCGTCAATGCCCATTATGCCGGTGTAGCTCAATTGGCAGAGCAGCTGATTTGTAATCAGCAGGTCGCGGGTTCGAGTCCCATCACCGGCTTACAAAAAGACAATCTCAATCGAGGTTGTCTTTTTTGTTTTTTTGAGAGCTTGGTTGCAGCAAATAAAAAAGCCCTTCCGGAATAAATTTCCGAAAGGACTAACGCCAGACATAAAAAAAGTGCGGGCGAGAGGACTTGAACCTCCACGAGATTGCTCCCACTAGAACCTGAATCTAGCGCGTCTGCCAATTCCGCCACGCCCGCATGTCGCTTACGACTTGTATATATTATCATATTGTGTATGCGCGGTCAAGTATTTTTTTGAATTTTTGCAGTATTTATTTTCTGGTATTTTATTTTACGCTATGATACAATAAAAACGGTGATGTACATGAAACAACGTGATTATGGGATTGATTTGCTGCGCATTTGTGCAGCATTTCTGGTGGTATTAATACATTTGTCGGCCGAACATTGGCTCAATTATTCGTACAATTCTACAGAATGGTTTGTATGCCATTTCTTTGACAGTATTGGCCGTTCGGCAGTGCCGCTGTTTGTGATGATTAGCGGTATGTTTCTGCTGAATCCGGACAAGGAATTAACATGGAATATGTTGTGGCATAAATACTGCAAACGTATTTTGATAATTTTTGCAGTGTGGTCGGCAGGCTATGCTTTTGTATTTTATGTGCTGTGGCCTTTGCTGCAGGGGTATCCTGCCGGGTGGGGCACAGCTTGGCAAATGGCCTGGAAAGGGCATTATCATTTGTGGTACTGCAAAATGCTGCTGGGGCTATATCTCTTGATGCCGTTTTTGAAAAAAATTACGGCTGACAAAGCATTGATGGAGTATTTTCTGGTATTGTGTGCTGTATTTACTGTAATCATTCCTGTACTGCCGTTTCAGGCAGTAAAAGGCTTCATGATGGATACGTTTTTTTATTTCACGCTTGGGTTTACCGGATATTTTGTGTTGGGATATTATTTGAAAACGGTAACGCTCTCGGGTAAAATGCAGGCAGTGATTTATTTTGCTGGTATTGCAGGTGTTCTGTTTACCATTTTTGGCAGTGCAGCCAAAGCATATGCAATCGGGCAGCCATATGGATATTATGACCCGCAGCTTCCAAATGTGGTATGCATGACAATTGCTATTTTTGTGTTCTTTCAGTATCATGCAGGAAAGCTAGCCAATCGGTTCAGCAAAATCGTAAATGCGATTTCCGGCTGTACGCTGGGCATTTATCTGATACATCCGATGGTGATGGTAGTGCTCGGGAAACTTGGAATCGGTGTGAGCATGTGTCCGCTGTATATTTCAATTCCATTGGTTGCGATAATTACTTTTGTATTGAGCATGTGTATTGCGTGGTGTATGAAAAAACTGCCTTTGCTTAAAAATTTGCTGTAATGAAAATGCAAAAGCCTTTTGCATATCCCCTGTGTTTGTGCATATAGATGATAGAAACATCTGTATGCCGGATAGAGGGGATTTTTTATGCTGCTTGGTAGAAGACAATCGGAGAAAAACCATATACACAAGAAACGCAGGCGTGAGCGCATGAATCTGGAACAACAGCTGGAGGGTATGGTAACGCTTGGCATGCCTGCCCACAGCTCCTCGCAGGTACTTGCACTGTTTTCCGGCAGCGGAATTGTGCTGTATCATGTAGCAGTAGAAGGAGAACAGCTGTATATTACCCTTGAATTGGACGATTTTCGACGGGCACAGCGGCTTTTACGTGACAGGCATATTCGATTTCGAATCTGCGGAAAGCGAGGTGTGCCTTTTTTTATCAGTCAATGCAAACGCAGAAAAGGCATATGGGCGGCTTTGCTGTGTACGGTGATGTTAATGCACGGGATGCTGTCTTTTCTGTGGACGTATGAAGTAATCGGCAATGAACGGTATAGCGAGGAGCATATGATTGCATTGGTGCAGCAATATGGTTTGTGGCCGGGCACACGGCTGTCTGCGATTGATTATGAAGCATTAGAGCATCTGATAGAATTGGAACATCCGGAGTTTACTTGGGTGCAGCTGGAACAGAAGGGCACAGCACTGTGCATTGCGGTAAAAGAACGGCTGGCTGATTCAGCTGATCTGCAGGATACAGGCAGTATTGTGGCAAAAACGGATGGTCGAATAACGGATTTGGTTGTTTATACCGGCACGGCATTCGTCGATACAGGTGATGTGGTACAGGCCGGGCAAGTACTCATTGGTGGATGGGATTATCCGGAGCGTGTGCGAGATAGTATGGGGATGTTTGTAGATGCAGGTGAGCCGTATGCCGTATATGCACAGGGTGCGGTGCGCGGCGAGGTGGTACACCGAGCCATTGGCACTTGTGCACTGGAAGAAACATGGCTTGTACAAACCGGCCATATTGCTGAAAGCACAGCAGTATTGTGGGGGACAAAACAGATGCTTGTTTTTGGTGAAAAAAGCTCCCCGTATCAGTACAGTAAAACGATTGAACAACGTAAAAGTATTTTTGAATGGGGCAGGTGGCAGTGCCCGATAATACTATGCAATACGACATATCAAGAGCAAGCAGCCATGCAGCGCTCTTTCACGGAGGAAGAAGCCTATCGGACAGCGATGGAGCGTGCCAGACGCCAATTAGAGCAATCTATGCCGCAGGGTGGTATATTTGTACGGGAAAGCAGTGGTGTGCATCGATGTGTGCAGGACGATGTTGTACAGGTGGAAGTAGTATGGATTGTTGATGAGCCTTTAGGGCAGATGGCTCAAATTTCATTGCCGTAATTGTTTTAGAGGCACCGGATTATTTGATTATTTTTGGCTCGGATGCCATCACCTTCGCCGTGCAAATAATCAAATATCACGGTGCCTCTGTATATGTGATTCGCCAAATAAAAATGCAAAAAAAAATTAAAAATATTTTGTGAAATAATGTTTAAGCACAAAAAAGCAAGGGTATATATGAACCATAACAGCGAGAGACACATCAAAACAGCTCTCGAGTAAATAAAGAAAATAAATAAAAATATAAAGAAACCAACAGGGGGAAATGATTATGAAAAAATATGTATGCGCAGTATGTGGATGGACAACCGAAGCAGAAGTACAGCCGGCAGAATGCCCGATTTGTAAAGCAAAAAAATTCACCGAACATGAAATCGGCGGAGAACTGGTATATGCAGCAGAACACAAAGTAGGTATCTGCGAAGGTATTGACGAAGAAATTATCAAAGGGTTAAGAGAAAACTTCACAGGCGAATGTACAGAAGTAGGTATGTACCTGGCAATGGCAAGAGTAGCACACAGAGAAGGGTATCCGGAAATCGGTCTGTACTGGGAAAAAGCAGCATATGAAGAAGCAGAACATGCAGCAAAATTTGCAGAACTGCTGGGCGAAGTAGTAACAGCATCTACTGAAGAAAACCTGAAACTGCGTGTAGCAGCAGAACATGGTGCAACCCAGGGTAAACAGGATCTGGCAACCATGGCAAAAATGAAAGGCTTAGATGCGATTCATGACACCGTGCATGAAATGGCAAGAGATGAAGCCCGTCACGGAAAAGCATTTGAAGGTTTACTGAAACGTTATTTCGGCAAATAATAAGCCATAAATAAACATCCCTTTTCTTCTAAAGAGTCAGCAAAAAATGCTGGCTCTTTTTTGTATGTGTGCAAATGAAAGAATTGTAATAGCTGTAAAACGAAAAAGGCTTTGTCGGTGAGGATTGTCAACTCGACAGGGATTTTGGTATGTGCTATAATATTACAGTATGTTTTGCAGTATACTAGGATTGATGAATTTGTTCTGTTGAGGAGGATATGATATATGGCTGATGTAAAGGATACTTGGGATTTAACACATATGTTTGAAAGTGTGAAGGCATGGCGTGAAGGCATGGATGAGGCGCGGGCTCTGGCGGATGAACTGGCAGAGATGCAGGGCACAATCACAAAGGATGCGGATACACTGTATTTGGCTCTTTCACGCAATGACAAGCTGGGGGAAAAACTGACAGCACTGTTTGTATATGCGAAAATGTATTTTGATCAGAATATGGCGAATGGTGAGGCGAAGGATATTTATGAATCTGCTGACAGCATTTATATAGCTATAGCGGAAAAATTGTCGTTCTTGGAGCCGGAACTGCTAGAGCTGACCCCGGAAATTTTTGCTGCGTATTCGCAGCAAAATGAGGCTTTGCAGCTGTATGGGTTTATGATGGAAGGTCTGTTTGAGCAGAAAAATCATATTTTCAATCAGCAGATTGAGGAAATTTTAAGCAAGATGGGTGCGTTGGGCAACTCATTTGAAAAAATTTATGATGATTTAACGGTGAATGATATTGTATATCCGACGATTACAACTCCGGAAGGGGAAGAGATTGAAGTTAACAACAACAATTATCAGGTGGCTTTGATTCATCCGGATGCGGCGTTTCGTTATGAGTTTTTCACAAAACTGTTAGGCGTGTATGGCCAGCATATTAATACTATCACATCTGCCTATTATGGTTCGGTGAAAAATGATGTGTTTGTGGCAAAAAGCCGCAAATACGATTCTGCTCGTGCTATGGCTCTTTCCGGCAATCATATTCCGGAGGAAGTGTATGATAATCTCGTTGCTACTGTGCGTAAACAAGCGGGGCCTCTGCAGGAATATGTGACTTTGCGTAAAGAAGTGCTGGGCTTAGAAGAGATTCATTTCAGTGACTTGTTTGTGCCAATCGTGCCGGGGATTGACCGTACCTACACGTATGAAGAGGCACAAAACATTGTGCTGGAAGCCACTGCTGTACTGGGAGAGGATTATACTGCAGTGCTGAAAGAGGCTTTCGACAATCGCTGGATTGATGTATATCCAGCCAAAAACAAGGCAACCGGTGCGTATGCCATTCATTCCTATGGGTACCATCCGTTTTCATTGTTGAATTTTACCGGCACTTTGAATGATGTGTTTACCATTGCGCATGAACTGGGGCATGTGATGCACAGCTATTACAGCAACAAACATCAGCCGTATGTATATTCGGATTACTGCATTTTCACAGCGGAGGTAGCTTCTACTGTGAATGAACAGCTGCTGTTTGATTATTTATACAAAAACAGTCAGTCTGATGCGGAAAAGGCCCTGCTTTTGTGTAATCAGTTAGACAATATTCGTTCTACATTGTATCGACAGACATTGTTTGCAGATTTTGAAAATATGACACACAACATGGTAGAGCAGGGCATGCCGTTATTGCCGGATGTATTGTGTGAGGAGTATACCAATTTGTATAAGATTTATCACGGTGAGGATTTTGTGATTGATGATGTACTGCACTATGAATGGGCGCGGATTCCGCATTTTTATCGTGCATTTTATGTATATCAGTATGCTACCGGCATTTCTGCTGCAGTAAGTATTTCTAAAAAAATTCTGAACGGAGAGCCGGATGCGGTGGCTAATTATCGCCATTTTCTGTCTTGCGGCGGCAGTGATTATCCAATCAATCTGCTTAAAATTGCAGGTGTAGATATGGCGGCTCCGCAGCCTGTGGAGGATACGCTGCAGTATTTCCAGAATGTGCTGGATGAGTTGAAACCATTATTAAAAAAATAATTTGAAAACAAAATAGCGTATACCGGAATAAACAGGTGGAGATATGTGTGTTATCTCCACCTGTTTGCATAAATACATATTTTTATGCAAAAAATATGCAGAAAATATGCAGAAAATATACAAAATCAGTTTAATTTTTATTGAAATACTGGTATACTTAAAAGAGTATAACCTTAAATAAAATTGAGGTGATGTTATGTCTGAAAATAAAGTTCAGGAGCATATGCAGGGAGAAACAGAAACTGCTTACGGCATGATTCATATTTCCGAGGAAGCCGTTGCAACGATTGTACGTATGGCTGCTGACCGTGTAGAGGGGATTGCTCATGCGCCTTTAAGTATGGCTTCCGGCTTTACCGAAAAACTTGGCAAGAAAAATCCGGCCAAAGGAGTAAAGGTAGAGCTTACTGAACATGAGGTAAAAATTTCGTTGTATATTTATGTGACCTATGGTGTGAAAATTCCAAAGCTGGCTATGGAGCTGCAGAAGGAAATACGCCAGATGGTACAGCTGATGACAGGGCTTTCGGTGAAAGAAGTTAATATTTATGTACAAGGCATTTCGTTCGAAAAGGAAAATGAACGGGAAGGCCAGGAATATACCAGAGAATCGGCTGAGACAGAGCCGGTAGAAGATAAAGAAACAGAGGTGTAATGATATGAGACATCAGAGCAGAGAAACTGCATTTAAAATTATTTATCAGGTAGACATGGGCAGTGTAGATGTGGAAACTGCATTGGCGCATACCATGGAGGAAGATGGGCTGAATCAGCGTGAACAGGCATTTTGCCGTGAGCTGGTAATGGCTGTAGAAAACAACAAAGCGGAAATTGATGCAATTATTCAGCGCAATGTTACAGGATGGACCGTAGGCCGTATGATGAGTGTAGACCGCAATCTGCTGCGTCTGGCTGTGTATGAAATGCTGTACAGCGGTCATATTGCACAGAAAGGTGCGATTAATGAAGCAGTGGAAATGGCTAAAATCTATGGCAAAAAAGAATCTTCCGGCTTTATCAACAGTGTATTGGATAAAGTGATGAAAAATGAGGAGCGCAAAGATTCTATTGTGACAGAGGCAGCGAAAGAAGCTATGGCGGAAGCGCCAATCAAAGAAGATGAAAAAGTAACTATGATTATTGAACGAGAAGTAACGGAAGAAGAGGCAGAAGCAATTTTAGCCGGTAAATTGCAATAATTCTGTATAGGGGCCGATGATATCGTGTCCCGTCGTAAATAGTGTTTTGTAAATTGAGCTGTATAGTGTGAGGTGAATATTACAAATGCAAAGGGAAATTCTCACAGTCAGTGAAATAAACAGTTATATCAAGCGAATTTTGCAGCAGGATACCATGCTTTCCGGAGTATTGGTGCGAGGAGAAATTTCTAATTTTACACGACATAGTTCCGGGCATTTGTATTTTTCGCTGAAGGATAAAACAGGTACAATCAAGTGTGTGATGTTTCGCAGCAATGCACAGCGGCTGCAGTTTCAGCCTGCTCATGGTATGCAGGTTTTGATTGGCGGCTATGTGGCAGTGTATGAGCGTGACGGGGTGTATCAGCTGTATGTGGAGCAAATGATGCCGGCCGGAGCCGGGGCTTTGCATATGGCTTATGAACAGCTCAAAGAAAAATTGACAAAAGAAGGTTTGTTTGATGCAGCAGGGAAACGTCCGCTTCCGTTTTTGCCTCAGAAAATAGGAATTGTCACCTCGCCAACAGGCGCGGCTATTCGGGATATGGTATCAATTATTCGAAGAAGAAATCCGGCGGTGGATATTTATGTGGTGCCTGCAATTGTACAGGGCAGTGAAGGCGCGGTATCTATTTGTCAAGCGCTCGATGTATTGTACCGGCAGGACATGGATGTGATTATTGCCGGACGCGGCGGCGGCTCTCTGGAAGAATTGTGGTGTTTCAATGAAGCGGCGGTTGTACGCAAAATCGCAGAAAGCCCGGTGCCGATTATCAGTGCAGTAGGACATGAAACAGATGTGACTTTGTCTGATTTTGCAGCAGATGTACGAGCGGCTACGCCTTCTATGGCAGCAGAATTGGCTGTACCGGTACAATCGCAGCTGGTGGAACAGCTGCAATTGCAGGAACGTGTGCTTATGCAGCGTTATATGGCTTGTCTGCAGCAAAAGCGTTTGCGTTTGGAACATTTGATGCAGCATAGAATTTTGCAGAAGCCGGAATTGTTATGGCAGGATGCGCAGCAAGCATTAGATGAGAAAGTAAAGCAGCTGGAGCAGAGTTATGCATTGTACTTGCAGCAAAGACAGCAGCAGATTGCAAAAACGGCAGCACAATTGAATGCGCTGAGCCCTCTTTCTGTATTGAGCCGTGGCTATGCGGTGTGTCAGGATGCACATGGCGCAATTGTGCACAGTGTCAATCAGGTAAAGATTGGAGAAACGGTGGCTGTACTTTTGGAGCACGGTAAGCTGTATGGCACAGTAACAGGTGGGGAGGAGCATATATGGAAACAGTAAAAAATACAGAGACACTTACCTTTGAACAAGCGATGGAGCAGCTTGAGCTGGTGGTGCGCAGGCTGGATAACGGAGAGCTGCCGCTGGAAGATGCAATTACCAGCTTCCAGGACGGATTGGAATATATCAAAGTATGTCAGGAAAAATTAAACAAAGCGGAAGGCAAACTGGCTATGTTTCGCGATGGCCGATTTGAAATTCAGTAAGGAGCGAGCCCATGGGAACAGGAAAAGATATCAAGACCTATATGTCAGATGTCAGTGCAATGACGGAGATGCGTCTGCGCGAGCTTTTGCCGTCTGAAAACAGCTATCCGGAAGTGATTCATGAAGCTATGGCTTATAGTGTGTTTGCCGGTGGCAAACGGTTTCGTCCGGTGCTTTGCATGGCAGCCTGTGAAGCTGTATGCGGGAACAGTGCGGCGGCTTTGGATGCAGCGTGTGCACTGGAATGTATTCACACATATTCTCTGGTGCATGATGATTTGCCCGGGATGGATAATGACGATTATCGCCGCGGCAAATTGACCAATCATAAAGTATTTGGGGAAGGCATGGCTATTTTAGCCGGCGATGCTCTTTTGACCTATGCATTTGAGATTCTGGCCAATATGGCTGATGAGAAAAATAGTCTGCAGATTGTTCAGATTATTCAGGAAGCTGCCAAGGCCAGCGGCGAGGCGGGGATGATTGGCGGTCAGGTAGTAGATATTTTATCTGAACAAAAAGCGCCTGATCTTGCATTGTTAGAGTATATTCATTCTCATAAAACAGGGGCATTGATTGCCGCTTCTGTGCGTATCGGAGCAATCTTAGGCGGGGCAGATGCAAAACAGCTGGAAGCTCTTACTGTATATGCACAGCAGCTTGGTCTGGCATTTCAGATTACCGATGATATTTTAGATGTTATTGGCGATGCTGAAAAAATCGGTAAGCCTGTAGGCAGTGATGAAAAAAATCAGAAAGCGACGTATCCTTTGCTGTTTGGTTTGGAGGAATCCAAACAGATGGCGAAAGATGCTGTTGATGCATCAATCAAAGCTTTGGAGCTATTTGGCGATAATGCGGATATGTTAAGAGCGCTTGCGTTATACTTATTAAGCAGAGAACAATAAACCGCAGCAATCGAATGAAAAAAAGCGGGCAAGCAAGGGGCGGATACCGTGGAATTTATGGATTTGTTTGAAAATAAAGCGTTGATAGCAGCAATTCTGGCATGGTTTGCAGCGCAAGTGATAAAAGTATTGTTGGTGCTTTTTGATGAAAAACGACTGGATTTGAGTAAAATGATCAGTTCCGGCGGTATGCCAAGTTC
>JAGARS010000186.1 GCA_017622155.1 Peptococcaceae bacterium | reverse complement strand
TGCTGTTTTTTCAGACATGTGTAAAAGCTCCTTGTTTGTCATAATGTTACCATTATAGCATCGGAATATCATTTTGGTAAGCATTATTCCAGCGAAAACTGCAGCATCGTATAAAATAAAGGGGAGCGTATATTTTCAGGTAACAAATATGGCTGTTTTGGCTTGACTGCATTATGTATGAAATGGTGCATAGAGAATGCATTGCTTTATAAATAATTCTGATAGACAAATTTATGATTTTGTCCGCCACTGGTGTATTTTCCATTGACAAATGTCCAAAATAGGGCTATAATGTCTTGCGTATAAAGAAAATTATCCGTCGGGAGAGAACAATTATGACTGAAACGATGAAAGGAAAAGGAAAATTCTATATCGTAGATGAAAGTATTCTGCCGGAAGCTATTTTGAAAACGGCACAGGTAAAAGAATTTCTGGCAAAACACAGAAACATGACTGTCAATGAGGCAGTGGAAGAAATCGGTTTGAGCCGCAGTGCTTTTTATAAGTATCGTGACGGTGTATTTCCATTCTATGAAGCGACCAGAGCCAAAATTATTACATTGCAGATTTCTATGGACAATGTAGCTGGTATGCTGTCCAACTGCATCAACACCATTGCCAAGGCAAATGCCAACATTCTGACAATTAATCAGGGGATTCCGATTCAGAATATTGCAATTGCAACAATTGCATTTGATACTGCAGAACTGAGTGAGGACTTAGAAGAAATTATTACACGTATTGAGCAGCAGCCGGGCATTTTGCATGTTGAGATTGTAGGGCAGAATTAATCTGTTTGATATGTGATAAGGGTACAGGAGGAAACAGCATGAGCGGTAAAGTAATCAAAGTAGGTTTGATGGGTCTTGGTACAGTAGGTACCGGCGTATATAAAGTAATGGAAAATCAGAGAAGTGAATTCCCGCACAAAATTGGCGCAGAGATGGAAATCACTAAAATTCTGGTGCGCGAAAATGCAATGGAAGATGCCAAAGCTCGTGTGCGCAGTGATATTCAAGTAGTGGGCAGCTACGAAGATATCGTAAATGACCCTGAAATTGATATTGTTGTAGAAGTAATGGGCGGTATTGACTTTGCTAAAAAATGCATTCTGGCTTGTTTGAATGCAGGTAAAAGTGTAGTTACTGCCAATAAAGATTTGGTAGCTGTGCATGGCAGAGAGTTATTGGATGCGGCAGCGGCAAACGGATGCGATTTCTTGTTTGAAGCATCGGTAGCCGGTGCAATTCCGATTATTCGTCCGCTGAAACAGTGTCTGGCTGCCAACAATATCAGCGAAGTAATGGGGATTGTAAACGGCACTACCAACTATATTCTGACCAAAATGACTTTAGAAGGTATGACATTCGAAGAAGCACTGGCAAAAGCTACAGAACTGGGTTATGCTGAAGCAGATCCAACAGCTGATATTGAAGGTCTGGATGCTGCGCGCAAAGTGGCAATCATGGGCTCTATCGCATTTAATTCCCGTGTAGTGCTGGACGATGTATATGTGGAAGGGATTACAAAACTAACAGCTGAAGATATTTCTTATGCTACAGAAATGGGTTATACCATTAAACTGCTGGGCGTAGCGCGTCATGCAGAAGGTGACGGCATTGAAGTGCGTGTACATCCAATGCTGATTCCAAGCAGTCATCCATTGGCTACTGTAAATGACTCTTTCAATGCAGTATTTGTACATGGCGATGCAGTAGATGATGTTATGTTCTATGGCCGCGGTGCCGGTGAATTGCCGACAGCCAGTGCTGTAGTAGGTGATGTTATGGATATTGCACGCAACATGATGTACAACTGCAAAGGCAGAATTCACTGCAGCTGCTATAAAGATATTCCAATTAAAGCAATTGATGATTGCAGAAGCAGCTACTTCATTCGTATGCAGGCAATGAACCGTCCGGGTGTACTGGCGGCTATTTCCGGTGTATTTGGTGAAAATAATGTAAGTATTGCGCAGTTTATTCAGAAAAATGCCGTGGACGAAGAAGCGGAAATGGTATTGATTACTGAAAATGTATTGGAAAAAGATTTCCGCAAAGCTGTAGATGCATTGCGTGAAATGCCAATTTTAAAAGAAATTTCTGCGATTATTCGCGTATATTCTGCATAATATAAAAGGGGCGGTTATTGTGAAGCGAATTCGCATTCCGGCTACTACAGCAAATATGGGGCCGGGATTTGACTGTATTGGTATGGCTTTTGATATGTATAATTATATTGATTTTGAGCCGACCGGTGCAGATGGCTATTGTGAACTGACTTCTGACGGTGATGCAGGACACATTGATTTGAGCAAAGATAATTTAATTTACAAAGCGTATGCAGCGGTATTTCAATATCTGCAGAAGCCTGTAATGGGAATTAAAATGCACTTTGAAAATAATGTGCCTTATTCCAGAGGGTTAGGCAGCAGCTCTGCAGCATTAATTGGAGGCGTAAAGGTCGCCAATGAAGTTCTTGGAAATCCTTTGAGCGATACAGAGCTTTTAAATGTAGCGCTGCAGTTTGAAGGGCATCCGGATAATATTGCACCGGCATTATTAGG
>JAGARS010000185.1 GCA_017622155.1 Peptococcaceae bacterium | reverse complement strand
TGTAGAAGAATTTCTATGTGACCATTTCACTTTGTTTACTACCATTCTCACGGAGCAGCACCCTACCATTTCCGGCTGGCTGTATAATTGCCGATGGGAACATCAGAATGATGAAATTACACTTTACATTGGGCAGGAAATCGGGCTGCGCTATTTGCAGAATATGCAGTTTACACTGATGGCCAGTATTCTTCTGGATGAAATGACAGGGCATCGCTATCAGGTTGTATTGGCCTATGATGAAGCCATTGAAAAGCCGGAGCTGAAGCCGCGCAGCGCACCTGTATTTGCGGCTGCACCGTCTAAATCGGTGACAAATGCCAAAGAACAGTCCGGTGAGACGAAAAAGCCGGAAGATGATTTAATTGTACTGGGCAAACTGATTAAAGAGCGTGATGAAGTACGTTCGATTGCCTCTTTTGCCGATGAAGAAAAATTCGCAGTTATCGAAGGAAGAATTTTCGGTACAGATGTGAAAGAATTGAAAAACGGAAAGCATCTGCTCACATTCAAACTGACCGATGAAAATGATTCCATCATGTGTAAAATAATCAAACCGGCAGACGAGATCAAAGAGCTGAAGGGCAAACTGAAAAGCGTAAAAGCATTGAAAGTGAAAGGCAGCATACAGTACGACCGTTTTGCCAATGAACTGACGATGATGGCATATGATTTAAATATGGCAAAGCTAAAGAAACGTTCTGACAATGCGCCGGACAAACGGGTGGAACTGCATCTGCATACCAATATGAGTGCCAATGACGGCCTGGGAGATGTGGCAGATATTGTGCGTCTGGCGGCTGATATGGGCCATGAAGCCGTTGCTATTACAGACCATGGGGCAGTCCATGCGTTTCCGGAAGCACACCATGCGGGGAAAGATTACGGCGTGAAAATCATTTATGGTGTGGAAGGCTATATTTTTGATGATGATTTGCCGAAAAATGAGCAGAAAACGTACCATTGTCTCATTCTGGCTAAAAACCAGGCAGGGCTGAAAGCTTTGTATCAGCTGGTGACAGAGTCCAATCTTAATTTCTTTTATCGTCGTCCCCGTATGCCAAAGCGCCTCTTGGCAGCTGTACGGGATAATCTGGTGATTGGCAGTGCCTGCGAAGCCGGTGAACTGATTCAGGCTTATATTAAGACGAACAAAGACCATGATACATTGGTGGAGATTGCTTCGTTTTATGATTTTCTGGAAGTACAGCCTCACGGCAATAATGAATTTATGCTGCGCAAAGGCATTTTTGAGACAGAAGAACAGCTCAAGCAAATTAATCTGGATATCTATGCATTGGGCAAAGAGCTTGGCAAACCGGTGGTAGCTACCGGTGACGTGCATTTTATGAATAAAGATGACAGTATCTATCGTGCCATTCTGATGGCCGGGAAAAAATTTGAAGATGCAGATCAGCAGGCACCATTGTATTATCGCAATACAGAGGAAATGCTGGCTGAATTTGCTTATTTCCCGCTGGAAGCAGCAAAAGAGATTGTAATTACCAATCCTAAAAAAATTATTGCAGATTTTGAACCGGTGCTTCCGGTACCTGATGGCTTGCATTCTCCGGAAATCGAAGGTGCGGAAGATGAAATCCGAAATCTGACTTATACAAAGGCACATGAACTGTATGGCCCTGAATTGCCGGAAGTGGTACAGGCTCGTATCACCAAAGAGCTGGATTCTATTATCGGGAACGGCTTCTCCGTGCTGTATCTCATTGCACACAAGCTTGTAAAGAAATCCAACGATGACGGCTATCTGGTAGGGTCGCGAGGCTCGGTAGGGTCCTCCTTTGTAGCTAATATGACAGGAATCACTGAGGTAAATTCACTACCGCCCCATTACAGATGTCCTAATTGTTACAATACGGTATTCAAAGACGACGGTACTTACAGTGCCGGTGCAGATATGCCTGATGCAGTGTGCGATAAATGCGGTACACCGTTTATCAAAGACGGGCACGATATTCCGTTTGAAACATTTTTAGGTTTCAAAGGCGATAAAGTACCCGATATTGACCTCAACTTCTCCGGTGTATATCAGCCGAGAGCCCATGCTTATACGGAAGAACTGTTCGGCAAGGACGATGTGTTCCGCGCAGGCACATTCCAGACATTTGCGGAAAAAACAGCACAGGTGTATGTACGCAACTATCTGGAAGAGCGAAATCTAAAACGTAAACAGGCAGAAGTAGAACGGCTGGCTATGGGATTTACCGGTGTACGACGCACCACAGGGCAGCATCCGGGCGGTTTAATGGTAATCCCGAAAGGGGTAGATGTGCACGACTTTACGCCATTGCAGATTCCTGCCGATGATCCGAATAAAGGCACTGTAACCACGCACTATACCTATGACCAGATGCATGACCGTCTGGTAAAACTGGATATTCTGGGGCACGATAATCCTACCATCATTCGTATGCTGGAGGATATGACAGGCTGCAGTTATCAGGATATTCCGCTGGATGAGCCGAAAACACTGTCGCTGTTTTCCAGTACAGAAGCATTGGGTGTCACACCGGAACAGATTGGTTCAGAAGTAGGTACTTATGGCATTCCTGAATTCGGTACCAAATTTACACGGCAGATGCTGGTGGATGTTAAGCCGAAAACATTCTCTGAGCTGGTGCGTATATCCGGTTTCTCCCATGGTACCGATGTATGGCTGGGCAATGCGCAGGATATTATCTTGAGCGGGACTGCCACAGCTTCAGAAGTAATCGGCTGTCGTGACGACATTATGATTTATCTGATGCATATGGGCTTAGAGCCGATTCGCGCTTTTAAAATCATGGAAGCTGTACGTAAAGGGAAAGGCTTAAAGCCGGATGAAGAGGAATATATGCGGGAGTTTAACGTGCCTGAGTGGTACATTACTTCCTGCAAAAAAGTAAAATATCTGTTCCCGAAAGCCCATGCGGTGGCTTATGTAATGATGGGGTTCCGAATCGCATGGTTTAAGGTGTATCATCCATTGGCGTTTTATGCAGCGGCATTTACTGTGCGTGTGGATGATTTTGATGCCAATGTAATCTGCAAAGGGCTGGAAGGTGTGCAGCAGCAGATGGAATATATCAAAGCACTGGGCAACGATGCATCGGAAAAAGATAAGAAATTCCAGATTGTACTGGAGATTGCACTGGAAATGTGTCAGCGCGGATATTCTTGCGAAAAAGTAAATCTGCAGGAATCAGACGCGGAGAATTTTCAGGTGATTGACAATCGGCTCGTGCCGCCATTTATGGCACTGCCGGGGCTTGGACAGGCGGTAGCGCAAAGCATTGTAGATGCCCGCAACGAAGCACCGTTTACCTCCATTGAAGATTTGGCTAGCCGAGGCAAAGTAGGAAAAGCCATTATCGAAACACTGCAGGGCCATGGCGTATTAGACGGCCTGCCGGAATCTGACCAGTTACAACTGTTCTAAACGATATATCTAATTAGTGAACTGCCTCTGAATCAGGGGCAGTTTTTATTTTTAAAAATTTTTTTGAAACAT